>JAFGSO010000446.1 GCA_016934605.1 Calditrichota bacterium
GACCATTCTGAGCGGGTAGTTAGGATGGTCTTCATATCCTGGGTCAGGCTTACGTTAAGATAATTATTCAATCCGGGAGTGATGAGATATGCCTGACCTTCCGGGTAGGGTACAAACCACAAACGGTAGAAATATCCGGTTGATTGATCCGCGGCGGATACAATCAAACCGCTGCCATCTCTTAACCAGGCTATCTGATCTATAGCTCCCCATCTTTTGGAAGAAATGTTCTGAATACTCCCATCCGCAACTGATACGTCAACCAGTATTTCGGGTTCTTGTCCGGGTCTGGGGTCTTCTTTCGCACAGGTAATGAAATGTCCGTCCGGAGACCATGACAATCCCTGATTGTTTAATATTCCGGTTAACTGCGGTGTGGAAAGCGTATCTTCCTTTTTTAGGGAAATATCAAAAAGGATTAACTCGGTTAGGAAAGGGTTCAACTTCAGTCGGATAAATGCCAGTTTTTTTGAGTCCGGTGATAAAGTCACCGGACTGTTCACACGTTCACACACTTTTACAGGAGTTCCACCCAGGACTGGCAATCGGTAAAGAGTCCCATAATAAATTTCAACCGGCCTGATTACATAATAGATATAATTACCATCGCTTGAAAAGGTTAATCCTTTGAAACTGACCGTCGCAGAAGGAAAAATCTCAACATTGCTTCCGGTGGCTACCTGCCTGAGCCATAGACTTTCTTTGCCCTGTTCTTTCATTACATGAACGATATATTTACCGTCCGGCGATATAGCAGCCATTTTGGCTTTGCCATGGGTGGTGACCTGGGTGATTTGCATCTGTTTAAAAGACTGTTGGTTGCTTCCCTTTTGAATAAACTGAAATAAAATAAATAGAATAACCGCCAATGCTATTGCTCCGGCAAATAGCCAGAGTCCAATTTTTGAATTCACAGATTTTTTTCTGGCAGGTTGAACCGGCATTTCCGTCAGCGTTTTTCGTGAGATTCTATCGGTATCCCTCTTCAGCCGCTTTAAGTCAATCAACATATCATTTATGGACTGGTACCGCTCATCAGGATCCTTCTCCAATGCCCGGTTCAGCACATGCAGCAGTTCTGATGACAAATCCGAACGATATTTCTGAACTGGTTCCGGTTCCTCGTTCAGGATAGCATACAACATGGCTGAATCATACTCTCCCTTGAAAGGGAGTTGACCTGTCAGCATCTCATACAACACTACGGCGAATGAGAAGATGTCAGACCTGGCATCCACCTCCTGGCCCTTGATGTTTTCCGGTGACATGTAGGCTATTGTGCCCACCGTACTGGATGTTTTCGTCAGTTTTACTGATCCCCGCAGTTTTGCCAGGCCGAAGTCCATTACCTTCACCTGCCCCGTTTCTGTGACCATGATGTTCTCAGACTTGATATCTCGATGGATGATGCTCTTGCTGTGGGCAGCCTTCAATGCCTCGCCAATCTGGATGGCAGAATCCACTACCTCTCCGAGGTTCAAAACCTTGGGGAGGTTATTGATTTCATGGATAATATCTCTTAGCGTTCTACCCTCAACATATTCCATGACGATAAAAGGACTATCCCCTTCATCGTGAATTTCATGAATGGTGCAGACATTGGGATGATTCAACGCAGCCGCTGCCCTCGCCTCCTGCAGAAATCGGGCTTTGTCCGGGTCACTTTTTGTGAGATGGAAGGGCAGAAATTTCAATGCCAGGATACGTTCAAGCTTGGTGTCGTGAGCTTTATATACTACTCCCATCCCGCCCTCGCCTAATTTCTCCAGGATTTTATAATGGGATATGGTTTTGCCTATCATTTTCATCCAGTTATTCATTTCTATTTAAAAATAAACCTTCAATTTTCCAGCCGAATTCCGTGCCTGCTCGATAATTTCACTAAAACGGGGATCGGTACGAAGTGTTTTTAAATTGGGATCAATCGTAAACCAGAGATGATTGCGATTTCCCAGTTCGATGCCGCGGTGCAGCCAGCGGATGGCCTCGTCTTTCTTCCCAGCCAGAGCATAAATGGAAGCCACCCAGTAGACGGTGATAATAAAGTCCCAACTGTATGTTTTAACCCTTTCATCGATGTATTTTAAAATTTTATCGCCTCTGCCCTCCGCACCTTCCAGAAAAGCGAAAGCCATTTGCCAGAGTACTCCATCCGGATCAAATTTCCGGGCTGCCTTTGCTGCCTCCCAGGCCTGTTCCATTTTATCTACATATCGAAAAGACAATGCCAACCAGACTAATTTGGAGGGGATTTCAGTAACTACCTGCTGGTATTCCGCCAATGCTACTTCAAAAATACCCTGGTGTAGACGGATTGTGCTACGGAGCCAGTGCGCCATGGGCCAGAAAGGATCCACCGACAGAAGCCAATCTGCCTCGGTTAAGGCTTCTTCAAAATAAGAAGAATAGTACAACAGTATGCCTTTAAATAAATGACTATTGCTGTGATTTTTATCGATATCAATCACCTTCCCGAATCCCTGGTATGCTTTTTCAATATGGCCTTTCATCATGTCCAGATTGGCTAACATGAACTGTGCGTCTGCCTGATCTCTGTCAATGAGCAGTGCTTGTTGTGCCGCTTCTTCAGCTTTTATCAGATAGTTCGGATCAGGTCTTAACCCGGTACCGACATTCCAGTAATAACAAATAGCCAGACTGCCAAGTGCTGAAGCGTACTGGGGATCAAGCTTCAGAGCCCGTTTTAGCAATAACTCGGCACGGTCCAGGTTTTCGATAGTCGGTGTATCCAATAGCATTTTCCCCTGGAGATAATATTCGTATGCCTTGGTATGAGGTTGTTTTTTTACCAAACCCCGTTTTTCAGCTTGATCTAATTCAATGGATAATGCCCCGGTGACCTGGTTAGCAACTTCCTCCTGGAATTTAAAAATGTCTTTCATAATCCCATCATATTTATCAGCCCACAGGTGTGATCCGTCAGTTGCATCGACCAGCTGTGCGGTGATCCGGAGCTGCTGCTTAAAACGGCGTACGCTCCCCTCTATCACATGTGTAACCCCCATTTCTCTGCCTATATCCCGCACATCCTTAGCTTTGCCCTTGTATTGCATAACCGACGTTTTGGCAATAACGCGAAGCTGTTTAACCTTGGAAAGCGTCATAATCAGCTCTTCGCTCATGCCATCGGCCAGAAACTCATTCTGTTTTCCGGGACTGATATCCTCAAAAGGTAATACGGCAATGGATGTCTTTTCGGGGGCGGTTTTCGAAACAAGAGTCTGGGGCTTATATTGATAAGCAGCAAGATCGGCCAATACATCTTGCAGACTCTGGTATCTCTCCTGCGGATTTTTTGCCATAGCTTTGAATACGATTAATTCCAGATCGCGAGGAATTCCCGGCCTTCGCTCAGACATCGGGACAGGATCTTCATTGAGCAGGGTATACAGAACTGCTGCCTGGTAGTCTCCCGTAAAGGGAGCTGTTCCAGTTAACATTTCATAAGCCACCACCCCCAGTGAAAAAATATCGGTCCGGTGATCAACGGCTTCGCCTTGAGCCTGTTCCGGAGACATATAGGCTAAAGTTCCCTCAATAGTGCCGGTGAGGGTATTTTTATCCAACTGCTTTATCCTGGCCAGTCCAAAATCCAGTAATTTTATATTCTCGCCGCCGTAGTGAGATGTCTGGGAGGTTACCATAATGTTGCCGGGTTTGATATCGCGATGGATAATATTCTTGCGATGAGCTACCGATAAAGCATCACTGATCGCGATCATGAATTCAGTTGCTTGTGGAATGGGCAATAGCCCTCTTTGAAGCATCTGATCGAGAGATTGGCCCTCTACCAGCTCCATTGCAATATATGTTTGATCCTTAAACTCTCCGATTCCATAAATGGTAATAATGTTTGGATGATTCAGTGATGCTGCGGTTTGCGCTTCCCTTTCGAAACGATCCCGCGCTTTTTCATCAATCAGAAACCGCCGGGAAAGAAATTTGAGAGCAACCTCTCGCTTTAATCTCAGATCCTGTGCCCTATAGACCTCGCCCATCCCACCTTCACCTAATTTCTCCAGAATTTTATAATGGGATATGGTTTTGCCGATCATTCTGGAAACCTCATTCTCTTTAACAGCTCATGGTAGCGCGGATCGCTCTTTATCCGATCGTAAGTCATTTCAACAGCCAGGTAAACCAGGGCGGAATCCCGGTTTTCGAATGCCTTGTTCAGCCATTTAAAGGCTTGATCTTTATCTCCCAGGGCAATATACACTTTAGCGATGCTGGTTTCGGAAAGGTCTTGGTATTTTGGATCAGCCATTACTTTTTTTAAAATATCAAGGGCTTTTTCCTTTCGTCCCGAAAAGGCCAGCGCCTGCGCCAGAGTAAATTTTTGAATTGGTCCGATCGAAGATTCCGGTATTTGAGTGATCTGGCTAACCGCCTCAGTATAATTTCTGTTCACCATATTTTGATATACATTCATAAGAATGATCCAGGGATTGTCTGGAAACAGGCTGTTGCTTTCCAGCAAGACCTGTTCTGTAAGATCATGGCGGCCGGCATAAAGATAAATTATATATAGTTTCAGATTGATGGCCAGAGAGAGGGGATCCAGTTCATGAGCTATTTCGATTTCTTGAATGGCTCTTTCATGCCGTGCTATGGCCGACAGGTATTGCGCATACCAGTTGCGGGCAATAGCATTTCCCGGATTCAGTTCAACAGATTTTCTGAAAAGGCGGTCGGCTTCATTCCAGTTCCGGTGGTACAAAAACTGGGCATCGCCCAGTATCATGTAGGCTTCTGAGAGCTTATCATCTATCTTGATGGCCTTGCGGGCTTCGGATTCAATTAGTTGCCAGCGTTTACTGGTAGACATCTCTCCCGCGTAACTCAGATTATCGTAGGCGTGAGCCCGTCCGCAATAAGCCAGGGCAAAATCCGGATCTTTTTCTATGGCGCTATTGAAATACTCCACACTCTTTTTCATATCCTCAATAGTCAGTTTATTCAGGCGATAACGTCCCCTCAGGAAATCCTGGTAGGCTTCCAGGTTTTGGGTATAACGTTTGCCCATAGTCTTCTTTTCTTCAACCAATAGTTTTCCCCGCAGGTGATCCACAATGGAAAAGGCGATTTCATCCTGGATGGCAAGAATATCCTGCAATTCCCGGTCAAAGGTGTTAGACCAGATGTGCGATCGGTCACTGACGTTAATCAACTGGGCAGTGATCCGGAGGGTATTGCCAGCCTTACGTACACTCCCTTCCAGTATGGTGGATACATCCAGTTTATCCCCGATTTCCGCGATATCGGTCTGCTTCCCTTTGAACTGGAAGGAAGAGGTCCGGGCAATCACCTTCAAACTTTCGATATGAGATAATTTGTTCAATATTTCTTCGGCAATACCATCACAAAAATACTCCTGATCCTTTTGTGGGCTCATATCGGCAAAGGGCAACACCGCAATGGAATTCTTCCAGGTGTTGTTAGTAAACTGAGCTTTATCTGTATGGGGTCGAAGGGAA
>JAFGSO010000447.1 GCA_016934605.1 Calditrichota bacterium
AAAAATAAAGAACTATGGCACTATGAACATTCTCATTATCGGTGCAGGCGAAGTGGGATATCAGCTTACCAGACAACTGGCTCCCCAGAAACACAATATCATCATTCTGGAAAAAGATCCGGCACGTGCCCACCGGGCCGAGGAACAGCTCGACGCATTAATCATCACCGGCAATGGCTCCAGTTTTCAGGACCTTAAAAAAGCAAAAATTGAAGATACCGATATTCTGGCAGCCATCTCTAACGACGATGAAGTAAATCTTATGGCTTGCCGTTATGCACAAAAACTGAAAATTCCGCATAAAATTGCCCGTGTCCGGAATCCAGAATTTATTGAGGAAGACTTTATTCTGACCAGAGAAGAACTCGGGGTGGATGTGCTCATTCATCCGGAAAAGGAAACCGCAGATGCCATTGTCCGACTCATTAGACAGAGCAGTGCCACCGACATTATTGAATTCGCCGGCGGTAATATCCAGATGGTCGGAATCCGGCTGGAGAGAAATTCACCTATTCTTAATAAAACACTGCAAGAAATCTGGAAAGAATATGGGAATCTTGATGCCAGAATTGTAGCCATCAATCGGAAAGAAAAAACAATCATTCCTTCCGGAAACGATTCCCTGATTCCGGGCGACCAGATATTTGTTATCTGCGATAAAAAATTAATTCCGGAAATCGCCAGAATAACCGGTAAAGAAAATGTGTCCATCCAGAACATCATGATTTTAGGAGGAGGACTCATCGGCCGTTATGTTGCTCGTGCCCTGGAAAATGAGCTAAATATTAAGATTATTGAAAGCCGTTCCGAAAAATCCGAAGAGATCGCCGATATACTACAAAAAACCCTGGTCATACACGGAGATGGAACCGATATGGATCTCCTGGCGGTAGAAGGTATTATCGACATGGATTCTTTTATCGCTGTAACCGGAGATGATGAAACGAATATTATTTCAACATTGATGGCCAGGCACCTTCAGGTTCCGCGGACAATCGCGCTGGTTAATAAAACAGAGTATCTTCCCATCACCCCTACTATCGGCATGGATGCGGTAGTAAGCAAAAAACTGCTGACAGTAAATGCCATCATCAGATTCATTCAGCGAAGCACTTTGGAAAGTATTGCCAGTATCCCCGGTGTTGATGCCGAGATATTGGAAATTATTCCAAAAGATAATTCAAAGATTACAAAAAAACCGTTGAAAGATATTAACTTTCCCCGGTCTGCAATCGTTGGTGCGGTTCAGAGAGATACCGAAATCATCATTCCCACCGGTGATACCCGCATCAATTCAGGGGACAGGGTGGTAGTCTTTGCTCTTATGGCATCGCTGAGCGAAGTCGAAAAACTCTTTAATTAAGACGATTTCCTGATGGAGGAATCCCGCTACCATGCACTATCATCTTGTAATACACATTCTGGGATTTCTGCTTATATTCATGGCGGCAGCCATGCTTCTCCCCATTCCCTTTTCCGTCTATTATGGTGAAAGCGATATTGTGTTCTTCGTGATCGCTTCCGGTATCACACTGATAGCAGGATTTCTCTCATATAAACTTACCCGATTCGACCAGGAGGTTCGGTCCCGCGAAGGATTCGCTATCGTCACCCTCGGCTGGGTTTTTTTTTCCCTGTTCGGCTGTCTCCCATTCTTCCTTTCCGGCCATATTCCCTCATTCACCGACGCCTATTTCGAAACAATGTCCGGCTTTACAACCACCGGGGCAACTATCCTCACCGATATTGAAAAATTACCACATGGAATGCTCTTCTGGAGAAGTTTTACCCATTGGCTCGGCGGAATGGGAATCATTGTCCTGTCTCTGGCCATACTGCCTTTTCTTGGAGTTGGTGGAATGCAGCTCTTCAAGGCTGAGGTCCCGGGACCTGTCCCTGATAAACTGAAACCCCGTGTTACTGAAACAGCCAAAATTCTCTGGGGAGTCTACCTCATTTTTTCGGCATTAGAAACTGTTCTTTTAATGGCAGGGGGTATGACGCTCTTCGATGCCCTGTGTCATACTTTCGGAACCATGGCAACCGGTGGTTTCTCTACGAAAACTGCCAGCATTGGCTACTATGAAAGTGCATTTATTCAATATACAGTAATTTTATTCATGATGATTGCCGGCACCAACTTCTCACTTCACTATCGCGTGATGAAGGGTGACTGGAAAGCATATTTCAAAAACAATGAATTCCGCCTTTATATGCTTCTCATTGCCGGAGCAACACTCTTTATCGGATACGATGTTCTTTTGAACCACTCCCCGGCATTTGAAAATGCCTTTCGAACAACTCTTTTTCAGGCGGTATCCATCCTGACCACCACCGGATACGGCACAGCTGATTATGAAAAATGGGCCTTCAGCTCACAATTCCTTCTGTTTCTTTTTATGTTCATCGGAGGTTCTGCAGGCAGTACAGGAGGCGGTATGAAAATCATCCGGCTGTATATCCTGATACAATTTGTCAGATCGGAAATCAAGCGACTGCTGCATCCTAGTGCAGTGATTCCTGTGCGAGTGGGCTCCCATGTTATTCCCAAAGAAATCGTGACTAATGTCATCGGGTTTCTGGCACTGATGGCAGGCCTTTTTATTATCGGAGTTATTCTGATGACAATCCTCGGACTGGATCTGGTATCAGCCTTCGGCGCCATAGCTGCCACACTTGGAAACATCGGTCCCGGCTTGGGAAGCGTAGGTCCTGCCGATAATTATGCTCATATCCCTGTATTGGGAAAGTGGATTCTTACTTTTTTTATGCTGGCGGGACGCCTTGAGATTTATACGGTATTGATACTACTCGCCCCTTCTTTCTGGAAAAAATAAACGATGATAATTATATTTTTACCCACAATCAGTTATCGCCCGGATCTGAGGCTTCTTTCCCTTTTACCCGATAATTAAATTCGTATGTTTGAATCGTATTCCAGTTAAATTCAGGCGGACTGGTAGAACGCGTACCATCCACCGGACCTACCGGTTTTCCATACGTATAAAACCAGTTAACAATCGGGCTGCCTGAAAATTCCAGTGAGATCCAGTATCGGCCAGGAGAAAGAATCAGGCCTTCCCTGGAAAAATCGAAGGAAATCCAGTCATATCCTTTCTGTACGGGAATCCGCTCGGTTATTACCCTGGCACTGGTTACGACTTCAGAGGATGGTTTGCCGTCTGAATCCTCACTTAGTTCAAGCCATAATAATCCGCTTCCACCAAAGAAATGAAGCGCTGCTGAGATTGTCTCCAGCCTGATCGGTTGATCCAGAATGAAAACCTGTGCGAATCTCTTCTTGCCTGTTACATATTCAGCAGTCTCAACAATAAAATTTCTTCTGATTTCTCCCGTTGCCTTGCCAGTTGATACATCCGCAATAGTCGCTGCGAGAAAGTCAAATTTTTCTGGAAATTCAAGATTTCCATATTCAAATGGTTTATCATAGTCTAATCTGGTGAAATCGATTTTAGATTTCTCCGGGCTCAGACTATCCGGCGGTGTCGGAAATTCCCCGGGTTTGGTTGGAACATAATAGGGAGGAATAACCGGCTGTTCTGAAGCCCGGGTCAGAACAGGTGGTGTCAATAAAAGCCTCTTCAAACCCGCGATTTTTCGCGTATTCTTAAGAAGCACCCGGTCTGCCACAAACTCGGAGGAAATAATTTCCTCGAGTGCCGGGGGAGATCCCCCGGAGCCGCCGGATCCGGTCCATTTCACCAAACCATCATGAATCGTAAAATCATTATCCCGCCCGGTTTCGATGCGGAGATAACGACTGCTGACGAAATACTCCGACTGTTGCGGATCGAATGGAAGCCATCCGGTATCGGGGAAATAAACTTCGATCCATGAATGCCGGCCATCTGCCATTTCAAAACTGTATTCAGACTCACCGACCGGAATGATATAGTCCTTTTTAAAGGTGATCCCATTTATAATTCGAACCGGAATACCGGCAGCGCGTAATAAAGCCGCCGATAGATGAGAGTAATTCTGACAATTTCCTTTTCCGGACCTCAAAGCCGTGAGAGCATCAAATTTTTCGGGGACGAGTGTGTAATGAAGAAGTTCCACAACAAAATGGAGAATAGACCTGACGGCTTCCATCTGAGTATTGCAGCCTGAGACCAGTTCCGTAGACTGCTTTAAAATTTCGGGATGATCTGCCTGAACCAGGTCGGTTTCCTCCAGATAGGGGATAAGATTTTCAGATGAGAGTGAAACAGGAAAGGGTGAGGTGCTTTTGATGCTGTCCAGTTCCACCCGCGTTACAGCTTCCAGAAAGGTAGAAACAAAAAGGTCTATCGCCGGATATTTCCAGATAAACTCCCTGATAATATTACCGGAATCATCTGTTCTGTTTTCTTCAAGGTCAGGATTGGGATTAAAGGCAAATTCCAATTTTTGAATTTTCTGTGAAAATGTTGGTGAATGAAAAGCCACAGGTTCCACGAAACTCACGCTGATTTCTTTCAATCCATCGGGGATGGTAATATTCTGCTCAAGCTTGAAGTGAACGGTAGATGCCTGTTCCCCCGAAATAACCAGCTCCTGAGCTACAGAAACAGACCATAGCAAAAGCAAGAAAACCATCACAGTTTTGATATTCATTTCTTGTTCCTCATATGTCTTTGAACAAACAGAAGAAAACAGAAAGCAGTCCCCACTCCCTGTCAACCTCCGGTTACCCCGTCGGCACTAAACCATCCCTGGTTTAGCCAGAAACCAGGTGCCAGGACGTAAGATGAAATCCTTAATCCCCGCCGGGATGACAACCTGCCCGCCCACTGGCGGGGCCTGCCCGCCCACTGGCGTGGGTCCGCCTATCGGCGGACTTCATCCTCCCTTTCCCTCATTCCCAGCCGGTAAGAAATCCACCCGCCGGCCAGAACTACAAATATTGATAGAAGCACCGGAATAAATCCTGATGGGAGTCCCGGAAAAATAGGTATTAATGATGCAAACAGCAGCCCCAGGATAAAATACATGGTCTCCTTGGGGAATCTCTTCAGGAAGTAATCGATCATCTTGGCAAATCCCCAGATTCCGATTGCGATGCCGATGCCCAGAAAAAATAATGGGACTAAATTAAAATGTTTTACAGCCCGGATCACGATGTGATATTGTCCCAGTAGCACCAGAATAAATGACCCGGAAACACCCGGCATAATCATTGAACCCCCTGAAAATATTCCAGATATAAAGAGCATGAAGGCACTGGATGGATTGATGTTTACCTCTACAGGGTTCTTTGCCTGTAAATTTTCCGGAAAGGAAAAAAACATTCCCAGAATAAGGGCTACCCCGGCCAGAAAGGTAACCAGCGAAATCAGGTTGATTTTCATCTCCGGATGAGTCCGATAAATCGACGGAATGGATCCGGCAATCAGACCAATAAAAAAAAGATAAGTATACGATTCATAATGGATTAGCAGATAATCCATCACCCAGGACAGAACAATTATGGCAATCCCGGCACCGGACAGTACCTTCAGCAGAAAGATGAAATAACTTTTTCGCCTTTCAGAATTTGTAAAAAAATTGCCGATGGCTTCAATCAGCGGTTCATAAATCCCCATCACGACCGCCATGGTTCCACCGGACACTCCCGGTATGATATTGGCAATTCCGATAACACCCCCTTTTGCCAGTAATTTGAAAGTGTTTTTCAAGTGGTCCATCCTTTCTGCCCAATCAACGGAACAAATCTTCTGAAAGGCACCGTCTGCAGGGATAATTGTCCGTCTTTTTTTTCGATCAGATTCAGTTTCTGTGCATCCGGTTTTCCTACCGGAATAATTAACTTTCCGTTTTCGTTTAATTGACCTGCCAGATTTTCTGGAATTGCCGGAGCACCTGCGGTAACGATAATCCGGTCGTACGGGGCAAATTCATTCCATCCCAGTGTACCATCACCGATTTTTACCGCGATGGAATAATATCCGAGTTTTTCCAGCAGAGTGCGGGACCGGTTTGCGAGCTCCTGGATGCGCTCAATAGTGAAAACCTTTGCACCCATTTCAGCCAGAACAGCAGCCTGATATCCGCTGCCGGTTCCGATTTCGAGTACTTTTTCACCGCCCTGAATATCCAGCAGACTGCTCATCACCGCAACTGTTGTGGGATGGGAAATAGTCTGGCCAAATCCGATGGGAAGACTGCCATTTCCATATGCCTGGTGACCCAGAGCCGCATCTACAAAAACATGACGGGGAACACGCCTCATCGCTGATATCACCGCAGGATTCTGTATTCCGGCTTCAACAACCAGCTTTTTTACCATTGCCTCTCTCAGGCGCTCATACATTAAAAACCGCTCCGTTCTTTCAATAATCTTAAAACTAACCAGACAAAATTTAAAGTATCCCTCAGATGATTAATAGAACTTTTTTCACTGTGATAAATGGTAGGTATTTTGACTGAATTTATTGTCAGTCCCGACCAGCCCGATTTAATCAGAAACTCGCTTTCCAGATGAAAACGTTTCTCCTTAAAATGCATCTTCGGTAAAATGGTTGCATCTATCAGCCGGAAGCCACACTGACTGTCAGGGATCAACTGTCCGGTCATCAGGGAGATGATCAGGGACGTCAGACTGTTGGATATAATTCGTGAAAGCGGCATAATGCGCAGATCCCTTTTACGGTATCCTGTCACCACATGTGCACCATGCTTTTCGAAAGAGTGAATAAATTCGGGGATGTATTCCGGGGGGTGCTGCAGATCTGAATCAATGGTGATAATCATATCCGGTGAATGACTTTTTAAAAGTTCCCGGAAACCTGTCTGCAGGGCCATTCCCTTTCCCAGATTTTTTTCATGTCGATACAGTAAAATATTTTCCGGTA
>JAFGSO010000448.1 GCA_016934605.1 Calditrichota bacterium
CCACTGATCCCCTTTTTCTGGGCACCGGGATGGAACTCTGATAATGCAATCAATAAATATCAGATAGAAGTAGGCGGTCCTTTGCATAGTGGGGATCCCGGGCTAAGGCTGATTGAACCAGTGGGAAATGAAACTCTGAAGTACTATTTCGATATTCCGAATAAATTTGAAATTCTTAAGGGTGAATGGATGATAGTACCTCTTTACCTGATATTCGGATCTGAAGAGTTGAGCTCTCAGTCGGCTTCTATTCAAAAAAGAATTCCGAAACCTTACCTGGTGCTGAACAGCCAGGATGCGCAGAAATTGAAAATTGAAGGGGGATCCACAGTTCAAATAACAATCGGCTCTGTCCCCTATTCACTGAAGGTAAAAATCAGTAAAGATTTTCCCCGCGGCGCTGCAGGATTTACTGTCGGCTTGCCGGGACAGTCATTCACTGAGCTGCCGGCCCGGGGAAAGATATCAGGGAGGGCGCAATGAGAACAACTCTGGAAATCCTGATCATCATTGCAGGGGTTCTGATAGTTGCCCTTACTATCGCAGCAGCAATGATTTATGTAGAACGCCGCATGCTGGCTGTCTGGCAGGACCGGTATGGACCCAACCGGACCGGACCGTTTGGTTTGCTGCAAGTGGTAGCGGACATGGTGAAAATTTTTTTCAAGGAGGACTGGATACCTCCATTTGCCGATAAAGTAGTTTTTATCTTTGCACCGGCTATCGTTGTGGCAACAGTATTGATGGGTTTCGCAATAGTTCCCTTCGCACCTCAGATTTATGTAGCAGATCCCAACATCGGAATACTCTTCTTTCTGGCCATGTCCTCCCTGGGTGCATACAGCCTGGCTCTGGGAGGATGGGCTTCCAATAATAAATATTCACTACTAGGGGCATTAAGAGGAACTGCCCAGATGATTACCTATGAGGTTTTCATGGGTTTATCCCTGCTGGGAGTTGTGATGCTGACCGGTTCTTTCAGCCTGCGTGATATTGTAGAAGCACAGAGGGAGATGTGGTTTGTGGTTCCACAATTCCTGGGATTTGTCATATTTATGATTGCCGGTATCGCTGAGTCGCATCGGCTGCCGTTCGATATCCCTGAAGCGGAAAGCGAAATTGTTGCCGGTTTTCACAGCGAATATTCCGGAATGAAATTCGGGATGTTCTTCGTGGGAGAATATCTGGGAATCACATTGATATCGGCAATAGCCGTAACACTTTTTTTCGGCGGGTGGCTTGGCCCCGATTTCCTTCCGCCTGTTGTATGGTTTTTCCTGAAAACCAGCGTATTTCTGCTGTTTTTTGTACTGCTGAGAGCATCTCTTCCACGGCCACGGTATGATCAGCTGATGAGCTATGGCTGGAAGGTGATGTTGCCATTGGCACTGTTAAACATTCTGGTAACAGGGGCGGTAGTATTGGCGGCAGGATGAGTCTAAAAAATAAAATAGCTTAATGATGAAAATGGTTTGAGGATATAGATGATCAGCAATATCAGAAGCCTATGGATTGCTTTTACTCATATGTTCCGGAAACGCTTTACGGTGCAGTATCCGGATGAAAAGATAACACTTCCGGCACGATGGAGAGGACGTATCGTGCTCACCCGTGATCCCGACGGAGAAGAGCGCTGTGTCGCCTGTTATCTATGTTCGGTGGCCTGTCCGGTAGACTGCATTGCGCTTCAGGCAACCGAAGATGAAAATGGCCGGCGTTATCCGGAATTTTTCCGTATCAACTTCTCACGCTGTATTTTCTGCGGCCTTTGCGAAGAAGCATGCCCCACCTATTCCATTCAGCTTATACCTGATTATGAAATGTCGGAGTACGATCGCCAGAATCTGGTTTATGAAAAAGAAGATTTGCTGATCAACAGTCAGGGAAAATACCCGGATTATAATTTTTACAAAGTGGCAGGTCTGGCCATAAGGGGG
This sequence comes from Calditrichota bacterium, assembly GCA_016934605.1. Lineage (GTDB taxonomy): Bacteria > Calditrichota > Calditrichia > RBG-13-44-9 > RBG-13-44-9 > RQOF01. The sequence goes on from JAFGSO010000448.1 coordinate 1,938, forward strand.
AAGGGGAAAGGAGAGGCTGAGAATGAAGAACCACCAATTGACGTGAGAGATCTGCTGCCATGACAGAAAGTACAGTAAAGGAAATCGGATGACAATTTTATTCTATATTGCCGGTGTTATTGCCATACTTTCTACTATAATGGTGATTACCCGGCTAAATGCCGTTCATGCCCTGCTCTATCTGATTGTCTCCCTTTTATCGGTGAGCGTGATATTTTTCCTTGTGGGTGCTCCTTTTATCGGAATACTGGAGATCATAGTTTACGCCGGCGCTATTATGGTTTTATTCATTTTCATAATTATGATGCTGAATCTCGGGAAAGAATCGGAAGAACAGGAAAAAAGATGGCTTGAGAGAAAAATGTGGTTTGGACCGGGAATACTGGCAGCAATTCTGCTGATTGAATTCATTTATATCATTTTCCCGGGATTTCAGAAAAATATACCGGAGAGTACGGTTTATCCCAGAGAGGTGGGATTATCCCTTTTCAGCACATACCTGCTCGGTGTTGAACTGGCGGCATTTCTGCTGCTGGCCGGTATCATTGGTGCCTATCACCTGGGACATCGATCGAGAAAACCTCTTCATCGATTTTTTGAAGAAAGGAATCCGAAATGACTGTTGTTCCCATGGAAACCGGATTGCTTCTGGCCGGAATCCTTTTCCTGCTTGGTCTTGTCGGAGTTCTGGTCCGACGAAATGTTATTTTCATGCTGATGTCTATTGAAATAATGTTAAATGCCGCAGGTCTGGCTTTTGTGATAGCCGGTGCCAGCTGGGGACAAGCGGACGGTCAGGTAATGTTCATCTTCATTCTTACCATGGCGGCTGCGGAAGTATCCGTGGGGTTGGCCCTTATCCTCCAATTTTATCGTCAGTTTAAAACCCTGGATGCCGATGTAGCCAGTCAAATGAGAGAATAAATATGTTCGGGACAATCTGGATAATACCATTTCTGCCACTGCTCAGTTTTCTGATTTTAGCCATTACCGGAAAACGGTGGTCTGAAAAAACAGTTTCTATACTGGGGGTCGGTTCGGTAGGTATTTCTGCTTTATTTACTGTTCTCATCGGAATTCAATTTCTGACCAATCCCCCGCCAGGGCACTTTGTTGTTCAGACCCTGTGGAGCTGGATGGAAGTCGGATCTCTCACTCCCGCCATCGCCTTTCACCTGGATGCGCTATCTCTGGTATTCTGTTTCGTTGTAACATTTGTTGGTTTTATTATCCATCTGTATTCATCTGAATTCATGGAAGAGGATGAAGGATTTTCGCGATTTTTTGCCTATATGAATCTTTTCGTCGGTTCCATGCTGATTCTGGTGCTGGCAGATAACCTAGTGCTGCTCTACCTCGGCTGGGAAGGTGTGGGATTATGCAGTTATCTGTTAATTGGTTTCTGGTATAAAGATCCCCAAAATGGCTACGCCGCCAGAAAAGCATTTGTGGTGACCCGGGTGGGAGATACCGCCATGGCAATTGGGCTGTTCTTATTGTTTACCAGCTTCGGAACTTTACATATCGATACGTTGCTGGATGCTGCATCACAAAACTGGGCAACCGGAACCACCATGGCTGTACTGGCATCTGCACTGCTGCTGGGAGGCGCAGTGGGAAAGTCTGCACAACTTCCGCTGCAGACATGGTTACCTGATGCGATGGCCGGTCCCACCCCGGTGAGTGCCCTGATCCATGCCGCCACCATGGTTACTGCCGGAGTTTATCTGATTGCCAGGACCAATGTGATTTTCATGCTGGCACCTGCCACACAGCTTGCCGTGGCCATCATCGGTGCCGCCACGCTTTTAATCGCCGGTTTCGCCGCATTGACCCAGGTTGATATCAAACGAGTACTGGCCTATTCAACCATCAGCCAGATCGGATACATGTTTCTCGCGCTGGGAGTAGGAGCCTGGTCAGCTGCTATTTTACACTTTATGACCCATGCATTTTTCAAAGCACTACTCTTTCTGGCTGCCGGCGTGGTAATTCTTGCCATGCACCACGAACATAACATGTTTAAAATGGGCGGATTAAGAAAAGAACTACCGATAACCTTCTGGACTTTTCTGATCGGATCCGCCTCACTGGCAGCTTTACCCATCGTCACCGCGGGATTTTATAGCAAGGACCTCATTCTCTGGTATGCCTGGGCCGGAGAACAGGGCAATTTCTGGCTCTGGCTGGCAGGCTTCGCCGGAGCATTCATCACAGCGATTTACACATTCCGAATGGTATTTGTCACTTTCTACGGTAAGCGGAAATCAGAGATCAGCCATAAACCGGGAAAGCGGATGCTTATTCCGCTGGTTATCCTGGCTGTTTTTTCCATTATCGGTGGACTGGTGGAAACACCCCATACACTCGGCCATATCCAGCTGTTTTCAAAAATGCTGGAAAATGTCCTCCCATCTACCGGCATTCTCCACTCCGGAATCAGCGAAGAACTTATCCTGCAGATAGTGACCGCCTTGCTGGCATTACTGGGTATCTATCTGGCCTACTACCTCTGGCTCAAAAAATTCAGCCTTGTTCAGAAAATAACTCAGGTGAAGTTACTGGCCACATCACAAAGGTTTTTCTTTTCCGGCTGGGGGTTCGACTGGTTATACGACCGGCTGTTTGTTTTTCCAGCTGTATGGCTGGCCCGGATAAACCGCAGAGATTTTATCGATCTGTTTTATGATGGCATCGCGGATGCCAACCGATATTTTCATCAGGAATTGAGGAAAACCCAGAGCGGCCAGATCCGCTGGTACGCCCTCGGTATACTGATTGGTGCCTTAATAACCTTAACCATCGTGGTATTCATATGATACTGGTCTGGATCATTGCATTATTGATGCTGGGGGGAATACTTTCGCTCATCAGCGGGAAATGGTCCCACAGGGCGCCCCGCTGGATATCATTGGCAGCCAATACTCTTGCGTTTTTACTGGTTATCCGGGTCTGGATCTCCAATTATGCCAGGATGAGCATTTCAGAACAGCACAACTGGATTATCGACCTTTCCTGGGAATGGATACCTCAATTCGGCATACAGTTTCATCTGGCGATGGACGGCCTCAGCCTGCTGATGGTTATGCTCACACTCTTTCTGAGTATTGCATCTATTCTGGTTTCCTGGACAGAAATTACTGAAAGAGTCGGCTTTTTCCATTTCAACCTGATGTTTATTATTGCCGGCATTATCGGTGTCTTTACTGCACTCGATCTCTTTTTGTTCTACTTCTTCTGGGAAGTGATGCTGATACCGATGTATTTCCTTATCGGAATCTGGGGACATGAGAACCGGATTTACGCTTCATTCAAGTTTTTTATTTTTACTCAGGCCAGTGGCCTGCTGATGTTCCTTTCGATTCTGGCATTATACTTCATCCACGGACAGTCCAGCGGTGAATACACCTTCGATTACATGGTCCTTCTCGGTACAACCATGTCTCCGGCTGCAGCTCGCTGGATAATGGCGGGTTTCCTGATCGCATTTCTGGTGAAGCTCCCTGCTGTGCCGGTTCATAACTGGTTACCGGATGCCCATACTCAGGCTCCTACCGCCGGAAGCGTCATACTGGCGGGCCTGCTTCTAAAAACCGGAGCATACGGAATTCTTCGTTTTGTTCTGCCTCTATTCCCGGATGCCGCTGCCGAATTTGCACCGGTTGCTCTCTTACTGGGGGTTATAAGTATCTTATATGGGGCCAAACTGGCTTATGCGCAGACGGATTTCAGGCGGCTTGTCGCCTATACCAGCGTCAGTCATATGGGATTTGTTCTGCTGGGATCTTTTGCTTTTAATGAACTGGCGTTACAGGGTGTGATCATGCAGATGATTTCCCATGGACTCAGCACCGGTGCCCTGTTTATTCTGGCAGGACTTCTGCAGGAGCGAATCCATACCAGGGATATGACCACTATGGGTGGTCTCTGGGCCCGGGTGCCCCGGATGGGAGGAATAGGGATGGTATTTGCCATGGCCTCATTGGGGTTACCCGGATTCGGGAATTTCATCGCCGAATTTCTTATCCTGCTTGGAGTCTACCAGTCTGCTGTAATCTGGGCTATACTGGCAACCCTGGGATTAATTGCGTCCACCATTTATTCTCTGCACATCATACAGCGGATTTTCCACGGTAAACCGCAGAAAGAATGGAGTCTCACAGATTTCAATGTCAGGGAAATGTGCGTCATGGTTTCCATGGTCCTGCTTTTACTCTGGATCGGGATATATCCAAAACCGTTCCTGTTGACCTCAAGAACCAGTACTTTTCAGATTCAAAAATTTTTGCAACCCGGGATGAACTATCCAGATGAATATCAATCTGATAAAGATATTCCTCCCTGCGGACAAAATGGCTCCGTTCCATATTCCAATACGCCTAGTGAGCAGATTGATATCACTTTAAGCAAATTTCCGAGACAAAAAACATCTTTATCATTCATGGAAACTCACGGTTTCCGACCAGATTGCTATGGAAAGTACGGCATCCTGTTCAAGCAAATGCAAGGAGAAACATCTTGACTGGCAATGACCTCATGGCACTGTCACCGCTGATTATACTGGCGAGCGGTTCCTTAATTATCATGATGACAATCTCAGTGAAGAGGAATCATGCTGTGGCGGCGGGGATTTCACTTCTCACTCTGGCAGGAGCTTTTTTTGCCCTGATAGAAACTTTTAAGAGCATCCCCCATAAAATAGAGCCAATGGTCATACTGGACAGTTATGCTGTTTTCTTTATGGGGCTTATTCTGATCGCCGGTTTTTTTGTCACCGCTTTTTCCTACAACTATCTCTCGAAAGGTAACAAAAGACCGGAAGAATATTATATTCTGCTGTTGCTGGCAACTCTGGGAACCGTTGTTCTGGTGATCAGTAATCACTTTGTAACATTTTTTCTGGGTTTGGAAATCTTAAGTGTTTCTCTCTATACGTTAATCGCCTATTCCCGGGAGAATCTTATCGCCTTAGAAGCCGGTCTGAAATACCTGATTCTTGCGGCATTTTCATCTGCTTTTCTGATATTCGGCATGGCTCTGGTTTACGCCGAAGTCGGAACAATGAATTTTATGGAAATGGGTCTTCGGGTGGGATTGATGGGGTGGACCAACCTGATACTGCTGGCGGGAATTGCTTTAATGATTGTGGGATTTGGATTTAAACTGGCAGTTGTTCCTTTTCATATGTGGACACCTGATGTCTATCAGGGCGCTTCTGCCCCGGTAACAGCGTTTATTGCGACGGTATCAAAAGGAGGCATGTTCGCTCTGCTGTTCCGCCTATTCATAACCGCCGGTGCTCACACCAGCTCATCCGTTCTCGTTATCTTTACTTTTATTTCAATTGCCTCCATGTTTGCAGGAAATATACTGGCTCTTCTGCAGAATAATGTGAAGCGAATTCTGGCTTACTCCTCTATTGCCCATCTGGGGTATCTGCTGGTAGCGTTTATTGCCGGGCAGCAATTCGGGATGCAGGCTGCCGCATTCTACCTGGTGGCATATTTCATTACCACACTGGGAGCTTTTGGTGTAATTTCCATGCTCAGCGATGAAGAAAGGGAACCGGACAGAATTGGGGATTATCGGGGATTGTTCTGGAGGCGGCCGTGGATTTCGCTTGTCCTCTCGGCCATGCTCTTTTCACTGGCGGGTATACCATTGACGGCGGGATTTATCGGTAAATTTTATGTGGTGGCGGCAGGCGTGAAATCAACCCTCTGGATTCTGTTGATTATTCTGGTCATTAACAGTGCCATCGGACTTTATTATTATTTGCGTATCATTGTATCCATGTTTTCCAGAACAGCACCGGAAGAGAAACCGTCCGTTGGAACGGCAGTACTTCCTCTGAGCGGTGGAGTTGTCCTGGCGGTTTTAACAATTCTGCTGATCTGGCTGGGGATTTTTCCGGCAGATATCATGCTGGTTATTCAGCGACTCGTTTCGGGTGTGGCTCCGGCAGCACCACTGATGTTTTAACCGGATTTATATTTCCAATAGAATTTGGTGCTTTTGATCACGCCAGTGGGCGGATCAGACTACCGGCTGATTTGGAATTTAAATCTAGATCTGGCTAAACCAGGGAAGGTTTAGTCCCGACGGGTCAACCGGAGGTTGACAGGGAGTCGGGAATGCTGGTTACAGGCTTTTTTCGTCCACAGATTTCACGGATTAACACGCCTGTCCGGCGCCAGACGGGAATTATCCCCAAAGTATGCCTTCGGCACACGAATAATCCTGAATGGTAAATTCTGTATAAAAATTGATACGAGCAGAGTGCATAGAGAAAAGAAGAAAGAATGAAGATCAGAGATAATTCTGTTATATAATTTATATTTTCTTGCTCTAAATCTGGCATTTGAAATTTATGGTTTTATTGTTATCACGCCGATAGGCGGATCAGACCTCCGGCTGATTTGGTGCTTGTTATCACGCCGATAGGCGGATCAGACCTCCGGCTGATTTGGTGCTTGTGATCACGCCAGTGGGCGGATCAGACTACCGGCTGATTTGGAATTTAATTTTCTAGCTGCTGGTTACTCTATTTCTTTACTTTGTACTTTGTATTTTCTACACACTTTTTTGCATTCTTGTATCTTGTGTTCTTTCATTTCTAGGACGGCTCTCTGTTTTTTTTTAGGCCTCAAGGAAGTGCATC
>JAFGSO010000071.1 GCA_016934605.1 Calditrichota bacterium
AATGATCACCGATGCTGAAGACAAATCAATCGGAGAGCTTATTGACATTGTAAAACAGATCAATCTTTCCTGGAGAGAGGGTCATCCAGAGAAACTGGAAAAATTTTTCCACGAAAATATGATGATTGTATCAGCCGATATGAAAATCCTGGGGGATGGAAGAGAAGCGTGTATCCGCAGTTATGTAGATTTTATAAACCAGGTAATATTACATAAATATGAGGAATCCCAACCGGAAGTCCACGTCTGGGGGAATACCGCTATTGCCTGGTATGATTATGAGATAGGATGGGAGATGAATGGAAAATCCCATCAAGAGTCAGGTAAGGATCTCTTTGTTTTTAGCTGGCAAGATGGAAAATGGCTGGCAATCTGGCGACGATTGACTTCCGCATAAACCTAAACATATATATGGTCCCGGGTCCAAGATAAATCATTATCTAATCCGTTGGAAAAAAGCATCTGAAAGAGCCGGCTCTCTCCGTAGCGAAATCCTGCGGCGGATGAAGCCAGGAATAGCCTCCAGCGCCTGACAAAGGATTCGTCGATCAGCTTTTTCACCTTTTCAATATTCCACTCATAATTCTCCAGCCAGCAATCCAGCGTTCGGGCATAGTGGAGTCTCAGATTCTCCACGTCAAGAATTGAAAAGCCTGCTTTTCCCGCATATGTTGTCATTTCACTGATTGTCGGGATATAACCACCGGGAAAAATATATTTCAGTGTCCATGGATCACCTTTGGATGGAGTATCTTTGCCGATATTGTGAAGAAGTCCCAATCCTCCTTTCTTCAGAAGTTCCCTAACTTTGGTGAAGAAAACCGGAAAGTACCTCTTACCGACATGTTCAAACATACCGATAGAGACAAATTTATCGAATTTTCCTTTAATGTCGCGGTAATCCTGGTAGACAACCTGAATCTGTTTCTGCAAATTTTGTTCTGTAATTTTTGAATTGGCATATTCGAATTGGTTCCGGGAAAGGGTACAGCCAACGCCTGTAATATCATAATGCCGTGCGGCATAAATCAGCATTCCACCCCACCCGCAACCGATATCCACCAGAGACTCACCCAGTTTCAGCTGCAATTTTCGGCAGATATGTTCATGTTTGTTATCCTGGGCCACTTCCAGGGAATCTTCCGGTGTTTTAAAATAGGCACAGGAATAGGTCATTGATTTATCGAGATAGAGTTTATAGAATTCATTTCCCCGGTCATAATGATGTTTAATGTTATGCGGGGCCCGTCTCAGTGTGCCGCGGTTGATGAAACTCTTTAATAAAAATTCGATTTTACGTCGAGTCGAAATTTTATGGTCTTCGAAATTGATGGAAAGACCCAGACGAAGAAGTTTCTCCAGGCTACCATCAATGTCCAGTTGCTGAGCCATGTAAGCTTCCCCAAAACCCAGGAAACCGTTTCCTGTAATTTGCTGGGCTGCTCTTTTACTGGTCAGATTCAGGGTGAATTCCGGTGATTCGCCATAATGAACTGAATCACCATCCCAGAATCTGATGACGAAACGTGCTTCAGGATCGGCTTGATGCATGAGGCTGGCGAGTTCTTTAAAGAATGATTTCATCGCATAAACTCCCTGGTAATTCATTTAAATTTGCTCTGAATAACCGCTGTTTATTTTGACCTGCATACATAGTAAAATATGCAAAAAATTCGGGAATAACAAATTTGCAGGGTTACTGGAATGCCAGACAGGCTAGATGGATAGTCAGAATTCATTCTGAGGAATAATGTCTCTCCCACGCATTCTATTCGCCATTAATCCTTTGGATGGATAGTCTATATTCTAATCGGTTTGTCAAAATTAATTTTGACAAACCAGGTTTTTCAGTTCCAATCCCGACTAAACTCATTAATCGGGTGACGTTTTAGTTCGCTTATCAGTAACTATTATCAATCCGACTTCCGATATTCCAGAATATCTCCCGGCTGACAATCCAGTGCCCGGCAAATGGCATCGAGAGTGGAAAGTTTGATTGCCTTCGCTTTACCCTGTTTTAAAATTGATAGATTGGGTGCCGTAATACCGACGATTTCGGACAACTCATTGAGTTTCATTTTTCTCTTTGCCAGCATCACATCTAAATTTATCACAATAGCCATAATGTTCTTTCGTTAAATGGTGAGTTCTGTTTCTTCCTTTAACCTGTAGCCTTCTTTGAAAGATAGGGAAATGATGTATAAAATTATGGCTACCAGTAACATTTTGAAATCAATGGCAGAAAGGAAATTTTCAAGCCATGATTCGTTGAATGCAGTGAAATTAATTCTCTCATACATCAGTTCCAATGGTATGAACACAGGAATCAGCTGATAAACAAGGAAATTTCCGATAATCCAGGCAAATACCAGCAGAGACAAATTGCGTATGATAGCCAGGTTTTCTGCGGTAAAAAATGTCCTGCTTCTGATGGCAATTATGAGTTTTGTCAATTGATAAACGATGAGTATAAACAGAGTCATCTGTATGATCCGTTCAATCGTATCATGAATAAGGACATTTTTCGATATCTTTTTATGGAGAGTTTGATTATTTTTCAGCATATCCTGGTAGAGCATGATGGTGACGTCACTGACCGGATGAATCCATGGTATTTCCAGGCGTATGAGTTTGATTTCTTCAGTTTTGAACCAAATCTTATGTAACCTGGGTATAACGATGAGCACCGCATTGATGATCAGCAAAATGACGACAATATTCATGGTCCATTTGATCCCGGTAATGGATAGATTCTGTTTCATTTTTATCTCCTCTGAATTGCAATTATGACCAGAATCTACATGAAAATATATCGTAATACAATAATAATTTAATTTAATTCAATATATAATTAACTTAACACACAAACAAAAAAATTAATCACAATTGCGAGGTAATCGATGGCGAAATGGGAATACAAAAACCTTCAGGTAAAAACCGTTCCGTCCTTTGGTGTATGGAGCCGGATTTCGGAGGAGGATCTGCAGAAACTGGAGTCACTCCAGAATGAAGGATGGGAAGTGTTTGAGGTGGTCAATATCAAAGGATCTTTCGGATTTACCGCTCATGTCCTGTTCATGATGCTGCGGGAGAAGAAAGAGGAGGGTTAGATATTTTTGGTTTCAATTAATTTATGGTATTCTGACATTTCGAAACCCGATCCTTTTCAAGAGATCGGGTTTTCTATGAGTAGAATACTTCTTGATAATCATATTCACAGCGAAAATGATTAGAATAATCACTCGGCTCTAATGTCCCATTCCAAAACGGAGAGGAAACTTTTCACTTTTTCGGTTTGTCGCTATTGATTTATGAATTATTTTAGCGGAAATAAAATGGGTGTGTTTACCACGTTACACCGGGAATTAAAACCTATGAAAAAATTTTTGCTCCTTCTGTTCGTATCGGTAATTCTATCCTGGGGTGTTACTGTCTCTGAGGAAAGAAATTCTTTGGCGACTGTACCCAACTTCAGTTTTGAAGCTGTTTCGCAAGAAAATCTTCCCCATAATTGGACGCTGCCCGTTTCAGGAACAGCAGAACTATCATCTCAGGCGGCTGCGGATGGGAAAAATAGTCTGAAGATACATCATCCGGACTGGGATCAGAGCGAGGCACTCTCTGCCCCGGTTGAGCTACAAATTGGTCATCTGTACCGCATAAGTGCCCGGGTAAAAACCCGGGATGCCAAAACTGATGCGGCAGAGCGATACCCCACACCGGTTGCCGGTTGCATCACCATGGAATCATTTCCCTTTACCAATCATTCACCTGCTGTGGGAGGTTCCTCGAATTGGACGAAAATTGAGCAATTATTTATTGCCACCCGGAAAACCGATCGAATCCGGCTCCATCTGGGTTATAACGGCTCTGCCATAGGAACTGTGTGGTTCGACCGCATATCTCTGGAAAAAGTTGAGGATATTTCAGAATATATTCCACCGGAAACTGTTACCTGGTTTGGTGAAGCATTTCGCTACGACGACCGTGGCTGGATATTTGTGCATATTGAGGG
>JAFGSO010000449.1 GCA_016934605.1 Calditrichota bacterium
AAAAATTTACGGTCATTCTTTTATTCATGATGATATCATTTTCTGATAAAATGTAATCATGGCCGGATAAAAGCAATCAAATTAATCCAAGTTTCCGGTAAATGTCCATCAGCATATCTTCCTGTTTTTCCCAGTTCCACACTTTCCTGGCGTCCAGACAATTCTCATGGAATTTTTGCCAGCTTTCTCTGTCTGTGAGCATCACTTTCATTGCCCGGGAAATCGCCTCCGGACCATCCAGCCTCACTAGTATCCCCACCTCAAAAATCGAATTTAATTCTCTGAAAGCAGGAATATCGGAAGCGATAACAGGTGTTCCGGCCATCACATATTCGAAGAATTTATTGGGAGAGGCAAAGGTGTAGTTTACCGAGGTTGGTTCAAATAAAACCAGACCTGCGCGGGCCCGCTGTGTTTCTTCCAGTATGGTTTGCCAGCCGGCTCTGCCCCTGAAATATATTTTGTTCTCCAGGCCTTCTTCTGCAACCATCTCCCGAAGCCGCTTTTCCAAATCACCAAAACCGATCAGATCCAGTCTACCCTCCCACACAAGATGCATGGACCTGATGAGCACCGGAAGAGATCTGCCTTCCTTGAATATTCCCTGATAAAGAAGGCAGTTGTCACGTTCATCAAAAGACCGCATATTTTCTGTTTTGGGTCCATGTTGAAGTGAGGGCACATTCATGATAACCGCTGAATCGGGAATATCAGGATAGAGTTTCAGGAAGAGCTTCTGGTGGAAACGATTGATGGTAATCAAAGAATCTACCTTACCTATCAGCATACGCTCCGCCAGTATCCAGATCCGTCCAGACCATTTTTTGATGTTGAAAATTTCCAATCCCGCAAAATATTCATGGGCATCATAAATCAACCGGCCGCCGGTGAAAAGTGACGCTGCTGCAGATGCCGGTAAGACCCATAAATCGTGGACATGGATAATTGCAGATTTCTTCTTCAGAAGGTATCTGAAAAGTTTCCAGTTGAAAGAAAGAAACTTCAGCGGACCGCCCTCCCAGTGCTTAACGGATAGCCGGATAATTTTTAGCTGATCTGTTTCTGACTCTTCCGGCAAATCCGGTGTCTTCAGGGCGACAATTTCTACCTGGTATCCATGTGAAATCGCGGTAAAGGCCTCATTGAATATTCGGCGTTCATTATCGCAGGGGCTGATGGTGGTGTGCAGTATGTGAATTTCACTATTTTTCATGAATGTTCAAAAATTGGTAAACTTATGTTCCGGAAAAGCGTGTATCAATTATTATATTTTAATCGAAACAGATGCTCCCCGGGATTCAGCGTTGGAATCGTTAACTGATAATGATCCGGTCTTTCCAGAAGAACCAGCGAGGGATCGGGCACAAATGATTTTGGAGATAAGATCCCTAGTGAGAGGTCTGAGACCACCTGCTCCGTTTTCAGGATAAATTCAAGGAAGTCATCTGAATTTGTCAAGCCCGGGCTATTTACACCTGATCTCTTTTCCCTCCATACGGCTATCTGGTGGAGTGTATCATTATAAAATTCCTTCTTTTCCATCCAATCAATCAGTTCACTCCATAATGGGTGGAACGTCTTCTCGGCCAGATTGCTGGGATGCCATAAAACATGAACCAATCCACCGGTCTGCTCTATTTTTTTCACGATATCCCGAAACACCTCATTTCCATCTTCTTTCCGATAAAACCAGGAATAATCCATGATGGAGAAGGGAATTTCCCAAAGCAGGTTTTCCTGATGGGTTTCATCGGTACGAGTCCTGAAAGGGAAAGAAGTGGCAGCGCGGAATCCGGGACGTTTATTATAGCCGCAGGAGGAATCGTAGTAAAAACCTGCATTTCCAAAATATTTCCAGGCCTGCGGGAACATCAGTCTGAGATAATGTTGTCTCACTCCTGTGACTGGTCGCCCTGCGTTTTCCTCCAGTTTTGCTTTTTCAGAAGCAATACGCTCCGGAAAATCAAAAGCATACCGGCTGCTGTGAAGCCCGATTTCATGACCTGCTTCAGAAATTTCACGGAAGAGTTTCCGAAATTTTTGCGTATTTATATTGTATCTGTATTGCCTGCCTTCCCAGCTTCTGGCGATGAAAAAGAAAGAGGATTTAAATTCTTTCATCCGGTAGAAGTTTAGAAATTCATCGAAATTCCAGTAGATGTTATCCTGATAAACCGATTTTCGGAAATAGTCCCGAAATTCAGTTAACCTGCCCTTCAGTCCGGCAGTAATTAATGCCTTGATGCCATATTTTCTGGTCAGGTCCACATCATGTGAAATTGAAAGAGCAAGGCTTTTTCCTGAAGGCCATGGCATTTTATACAGAAAAATCTGGCGTTTTTCCCTGCAAAAATTGATGATCTGACGATGCCAGTCGTATAATATATTATCCATCAGGGGAGTATCAATGGGCCCGGGCTCATCATCCGGAGATACCACATCCCTGCAGGAAAGCCACTTTTCTATCTCTTTCAGTTTCAATCGTGGAAGTGCGACAATGAATTTGCCGTCGCTACCATGACTGATCTTTTCTCTGTTTTCTTCCGTAATT
>JAFGSO010000450.1 GCA_016934605.1 Calditrichota bacterium
GGAAAATTCATAACCACCAAGATCACGCCGGTGGGCTGACACGAAGGCACAAAGATATAAAAATAAATGAGTTAAAAATGATTTATGATTTTAAATATTTCATATCACGATTTATTTTTCACCGTTTTATTCTTAGCGTCTTCAAGCCTTGGTGGTCCCGGTCTACCGGGATGAATTAAGCAGGCTAAGTACTTCGAGGACCTCCGTGCAACCATATTAAATTGTTTATGAATTATCAATTGCCTTTTATTCGTTTCCCACATTCAGATTAAATTCCCGCAAGATTGAAACAATCTGAGAGGCATCATCCAGAGGTAAAGAACAGGTCCCCCTGAAGCAGATAAACACAGCATTTCCCTTCTCTCTTTCACGTCCTTCCAGAAGAAGCGGATTTATTAAACCGGATTTTTTCTCTTTTGAAACAGTTACGGTAACTCGGTTTGGGAGATAGAGATTCCGTATTATTTTTAAAAAATCTTCTCCCTTTCCGGAAACTGTCATCTCCACCGGGGAGTAGTGAAAAAACAGGACAGCCGTTACCAGCGATGCCAGTGCTGCAGTTCGATTTTCCAGATCATTTTTTGCTGCCCGCAACAGGCTTTCAGCAGCTTCCTGATAACTGACCTGTCCGGTATATATACTCAGCCGCAGCAGATTCAGACACATGACATTGTTTCCGGCAGGCGTTGAGGCATCAAAATGTGCTCGGGGACGAACCAGCTGGTTCTCCAGATGACGGTCGGTCAAGAAGAAACCGCCGTTTTCATAGTCCTGAAAATTTTCGATTACATAGTCTGATAGATTTACGGCAGTTTCCAGGTACTCAATTTTCTGGACCGATTCAAAGCCATCCAGCAAGGCTTTTACAAACCAGACATAATCATCAATATAACCTCTAATTCGGTTATGCCGGCTTTTGATGAAATGAGCAAGTTGATTTCCGGAGGACATATAGTCGTTCATCAGGATCTGGCTGACATGTTCAGCCACTTTTCGGTATTTCTCATCCCGGGTGATATCATATACCGCCCATAAGGCTGAAATCATCATTCCATTCCAGTCAGCAAGCACTTTATCGTCCAGTCCGGGCCGAATCCGTTTTTCACGCACTGAAAATAACTTTTGGCGTGCCTTATCCATTTTGGCTTCCAGATCCGACACTTTCAGGATTCCTCTTTTCTGCAGCGATTTCATAGTGCGGGTGATATGAAGAATATTCTTCCCTTCAAAATTTCCCGCACGGCTAATTCCAAAATATTCGATAAAAACTTCCCGAATTTCTTTATCGACATGCTCAACTATGTCATCATAATCCCATACATAATATTTTCCTTCCACCCCCTCGCTGTCTGCATCCAGCGTTGAGGCAAAGCCGCTTTTACTGTCATATAGTTCCCGCAGGACAAATCCGGTGGTTTCTTCAGCAATCTGCAGAAAAAATTTTTCTCCGGTCAGTCGGTAGGAATCCACATATAATGATATAAGAAGGGCATTATCATAAAGCATTTTTTCGAAATGAGGGACCAGCCATTGGTGGTCTGTGGAATAGCGATGAAATCCGCCACCAATCTGATCGTATATTCCACCCCGGGCCATCTCCTTCAAAGTGTGGAGCGCCATCTCCAATGCTTTTTTGTTGCCGGTGTAGTGATAATAGATCAGCAGGAAATTAACATCAGATACATGCGGGAATTTGGGTGCCGGACTAAATCCTCCGTGCACTGAGTCGTACGATTTTTCCAGGTGCCGCAGGAGATTATGGATTACCATATCAAAGTCCGGAAAATTCTGATGGTGTTCACTCTGCTCCATATTTCTCAGTACCTGTTTGATCTCGGCGGCATTTCGTCTGATTTTATCCCGGTCATCCCGGTAAACTTCATGGATACGCTGCAGCAGATCGGGAAAACTGATCGTACCATAGCGGGATTTTGACGGGAAATAAGTTCCGCCGTAGAACGGCACTCTGTCGGGAGTCAGAAAAACCGTCAGCGGCCAGCCTCCCTGTCCGGTGGTCATCTGAACAAATGACTGATAAATATGGTCAATATCGGGGTATTCTTCCCGGTCCACTTTAATATTGACAAAGAATTTATTCATGATACCGGCGATGGCTTCATCTTCAAACGATTCATGAGCCATGACGTGACACCAGTGGCAGGCGGAATAGCCGATGCTCAGTAAGATCGGCTTATCTTCCCGCAAGGCTCTTTCGAAAGCCTCCTCTCCCCAGGGATACCAGTCCACCGGATTCCCGGCATGCTGACGCAGATAGGGGCTGCGCTCAAATTGCAGGCGGTTTCCCCGGTTTTGCATTTTTACGTTTTTTGCATTTTTCATGTGAAATAGTTGGTTTTGAGTTTATAAATATTTTATTTAGCTTCAGTTGATAAATTCCTTGAAGTTTATATTGGATTCTTCGAAGGAGAAAAATGAGGATATCCAGAGAGTTTATTCAAATTATCCACGAATTCTCCCGAAGGGAGGTATTCAACCCACGAATTGACACGAATTAATCGAATAATTCATTTATTAAATTATGATAATTCCCTTAGCTCCGCTTGATGAATAAAAATTTATTGACACATGTGACATTATTTTTCACATTTCCAAAAACCGGGGTAAGGTGGCTATTTCTGAAAATTATATTTTCTCGTTCATTTTTTACCCTATCCCCTGGCTGCAGCTGTATCAAAAGTCAAAATATGTGTATAAATATAAATTTAGCTGTTTAATCCCCATTTATTATCTCCCCTCCAACCCCAATCCTTCTGTATCCAATAATCACCGCCAGCGGATCCGGCCCAGGAAACCCAGCGGAGCGATGAGAAGGTGGTGGAGCAAGTACCCGAATTCAAAGAACAGGTAGTTCCTTAAGCTGAGGTTTTCCCGGAAAAGAATCGCAGATCGTCGCAAAGTAAAATAGTCAACTAACCATTTCAGGACCAGAAAAATCAGCGATGGAAGAAAAAACAACGGTAAAAACCACAGCAGATAATTGCTCAGATGGTAAAAAAGATATCCGGTCCTGGGACCGGCAGCGTAATA
>JAFGSO010000451.1 GCA_016934605.1 Calditrichota bacterium
ATTGTATATGTGGGACTTTGCCTCCCAATTCGATCAGTCTGGATGGAATCAGCTTTATGCCGATGAACTAAACAGTAACAGAAATCCTAATCCTATTATTGCAGGACCGGGCACAACACCGGCTGGTTTGCAGGAGAATGATCTGATGCCGGAGGATATGGTATATAACTGGCCGAATCCCAATAAAGAAGATTTTACATTCATCCGCTATTTTTTATCGGAACCGGCCAGAGTTACCATCAAAATATTTGATATGGCAGGGGATCTGGTCGATGAATTTTCCGGGACCGGTGATTCACAGAGCGCGAATGAAGTCCGCTGGGATCTGTCCGGTATACAGAGCGGCGTCTACCTGGGACGAATCGAGGCGGAGGCAAACGGTAAAAGTGAAGTCAGGATTATTAAGATTGCAGTGGTGAAATAAAACAGAGATTAATTTATCCCATTAATTAAAGGAAACAAATTTCCGGTCTCATTATTAAAAAATTGATGTTTATTCTGGTTTTTGCGGCAATGAATTTTATTATTCGGACAGTTTTTTCAAGAACAAAAACAACATTTCTGTTTTTCCTGATTGTTTCGGCTACTCTGATATCATACCTGCAGCTGAACGCACAGGAACGTTACAATCATCCCGAGCTCCGCTGGCAAACTATCGAGAGTGACCACTTTATTGTTCATTATCACCAGGGAACTGAACGTACAGCAAATATGGTTTCCAAAATTGCCGAAGAAATCTATCCTCATATAACTGGTTTGTACCAGTTTGTCCCCAAGGATAAAACTCAGTTCATTGTTCGGGATACGGACGATTATTCCAACGGTGGTGCTTATTTTTATGAAAATAAGATAGAGATCTGGTCGGAGAATATGGACTATATCCTGCGCGGTACCCATAACTGGCTCCGGGATGTAGTAACTCATGAGTATTCTCATATCATTTCATTGCAGAAGGCTTTCAAGTTCGGTTCTAATGTTCCCATGGGATGGCTTCAGGCGTTCGGATATGAAGAGGAGAGACGACCTGATGTGGTGCGCGGTTTTCCCAATGTGCTGGTATCCTATCCCATCTCCGGTATCACCATACCGGTCTGGTTTGCTGAAGGTTTGGCCCAGTTTCAAGCCCCTTCAAAGCGTTTCGACTACCGGGACTCTCACCGTGAGATGATTCTGCGGGACCGGGTGATGACCAGTCAGCTACTAGACTTGAATGAGATGAGTGTGTTTGGTAAAAACAGTATCGGCAATGAATCTTCCTATAATCAGGGATTTGCCTTTGTCAATTTTCTGACAGAGGTTTTCGGAGACAGTATTGTTAAGGATCTGGCGGTACAATCCTCATCAATGCTAACCCTGGATTTTAACGGTGTACTTGAAAAAACTACCGGAATTCCGGCAGACAGTATTTTTCGACTGTGGAAAGCAAATCTGGAGGAAACCTATTCTCAACGGCTTAATCAGATTAAAAATAATCTCAAGGAAGGTGCTCCTCTGTCCGAGAAGGGTATCGGGAATATATTTCCGACTTTTTCCCCGGACGGCGAAAATCTGGCTTATCTGGAAAGCGTTTCCGATTATTTATCAGTGAATGCACTGGTTGTGAAAAACATCAAAACCAGTGAGAAACGAACCCTTACCGGTCCTATCGCTTCATCTATCAGCTGGTCTCCCAACGGACGTTATCTGACTTTTGCCAAACAGACTGATCTTCAGCCGAATGGCAGCAGCTTTTATGATATTTATGTGTACGATATGAAGCGTTTTAAAACATACCGGCTCACTAAAGGATTGCGGGCCACCAATCCGGACTGGTCCCACGACGGACAGCAACTGGCCTTCGTGGTCAACTCTGATGGGCTCACAAACCTTTATACCCTGACGCTGGATGAATTTATCTGGATCGATGATGGAGAATTATGGAAGACCTGGTATTACGATCTTAATGATCATACTCTGGTAGAGCAGATTCCGGAAGAAACTCAGGACAACTGGGAGCTTTACTACCGGAAAGTTGAAGTATGGGGACGCGGAATTCACCAACTGACCCACCTGACCGATGGCCGACAGATATTTCATCCACGCTGGGCTCCTGATGACAGTACACTCATTTTTGATACATCGATTAATTTCTGCCGGGATATTGCGCAAATTCCGGCACGCGGTGGAGAAATTGAATTTCTTCTGAATGAAATACATGACGAACGTTATCCGGTATTCAGTCCCTCAGGCAGCGAAATATTTTATGCCAGTGACGAGACCGGTATATTTAACATCTATTCTTATAATCTGGAGACAGGTGAGAAATATCCTCATACCAATGTTACAGGCGGAGCTTTCATGCCCAGTATCAATGAAAGAGGAGACCTTGCTTATAGCCTGTATAAAAATCAGGGTTACAAGCTATACTGGATTCAGAAAGTGAATCATGTTCCACCTTCTCACCTGACCTACTTTGAAAACTATTCAGCCAGAATTCCGGTGATTCAGGCTGATGACAGCAAGTACCAGGCAAAGCCGGCCAGAGGTTACAAAAACAGCTTTGGTCCCATTGGGATTATGCCACGCCTGCTACTGGATTATGGTACGGTAAAACCGGGATTTTATATTTATTCCAATGAAATTCTGGATAAAATGACTTTTCTGGGCGGTTTCGATGTAAATCTTGATCTGGAATACAACATTTTTGCTCTTACTGAATTCACACTTACCAAACCGGCATTTCTGATTAATCTGATCAGACCTTCCTTTTTCTTCGAATTTTATAATCAGACTGCTAAAATTGAGGATAAGTATGAAGATCCGGATGGTTTTACCGTTTCATCCGATAAAATTGATATCGGTTTTAATCTGATGGAAGCCGATGCCGGTTTACGCGGCAAGTTCAGAGATATTTTTTCCTGGGAATTATCCTACATCTACAGCCTTTACAAGGCAAATATCGGTACCTATTCTTTCTTGCAGTTAGCTGACCAGCAAACTTATATTGTACCGGAAATCCGTTACAGTTATCTTCGCGGACATGCCTTATCGTTGTTATTGAAGCATGAAAAAATGATGCCTGAACTGGACCGTGCGGTAAATCCGCGAAACGGATATTATATGTCGTTTCGTTATACCAGAC
>JAFGSO010000452.1 GCA_016934605.1 Calditrichota bacterium
GAAAATCAGATACTGCCATTGCACCCACACCGGACCATTCCAGTATCCCATGGGATTATAATAGGAATCACCGGCAGACAGAGTGGGTATCCCGTAACTGCGCCAGAATCTGGATGGATCAGTCAAATGTTGAACCAGCTGAGCGGCCTGCTGTGAATCGGCAATCCCGGCCCATAAGGGTAAAAATCCGATAATTTCCATTCGTTTGAGATCGCCGGGACTGTTAAATGAAAAATCGTGATCCGTTTTATCCACATGGTAATAAAATCCGCTTTGCGAATCCCACATGGTACTGTTAATTGCACTGGTGCGATTCAGTTTTTCTGTTTCAAAGTACAGATAATCATCCGGATATCCCAGGATCAGAGCTATTTCAGAGAGGGCCTTTGCCTCATTTACCAGCATGGCATTCAGATCCAGGCATTCAAACTCTGCCGGCCAGCCCACCTGATCCCATATCGCAACCTGACCATCCCGGACACTTTCCAGAACCGCATGGGCACCCCATTCACACAAACTGTCATTATCAGAATTACGGTGATTCAGCCAGTATTGATAGAACTTTTTCCCTGACTGAAATGCCTCTGCTAAAAAAGAAGTATCGGGATGAATTTTGAAGATTTCCAGATTTTCCCAGTTAAACCAGGGAGCAGATGTGGTATAACCTCCGGCATAGGGAATCGTTTCATTCAGATATGGACCGGTCCGGTAGTTGATATATCCGTCCGGCCATTGCCTTTCCATATAAACACGCTGTGAATTCATGGCACTCAGCGGATCCATGAAGGCATAGGCCAGCATGGTCAGACTTTCATGAAACACCTGTCCGCCGTGTCCCCAGCCCCAGGCCGGTTCCCGGGAAAAAACGTAGTAGTTAAACGAACATTCCCCTTCGGGTGGCAGCATGCATTGTCTCATAAGATTGAAAGCATTCCAGTACAGCATTTCCTGATCGGGATCATCAAATTGTATCCGGGGAATATTCTGATAAATATATTCATCGTCTATAATCAATTGCGAAGGATCAACATCAAATATTCCACGGCATGATGTCAGGAGTTGGGATAAACTGCTGTCTGCATTTCCAATCCCCCGGACCACCCGCAGTTCAGCAACTTCGTTCGGCGCAAGCGATATATTTTTCTGACCTGCCAGAACTGCTGCGTCATCCCCGGATATTCTATTCCATAAGTGTACATTTCGGATATCATCAAAGAAGCTCACATCACCTGTATTTCCGACCTCGCGAGAATGTCCGCTTAAACGTGCGTTACTATCCGTTGATACTACCACATATCCGTAGGTGCTGTCCGGATGCAGACTTAGATCAAGATAAGCTGAGCCGCTGATATCACCGGCAATCAAATCATATCGTCCCGGCGTGGATGATGATCTCCGGTAAACATGATAAAGAAGCTCAGGTTGCTGATCCCAGGAAATAACAGCACTGTTATTATTTGACGAGAATTGTATCTGCACGTTTTGTGGAGTTTGAGGAAATGGTTCGGTTGTCAGCTGTACATCTGTTCGGACTCCTCCCGGGGCCGGCAAAGAGGGTATCAGACCATCGGCCCTGCCCTGCTGGTTTTTTACCAGACAGGTAAAAATAACCGAGAAAGAATCATCTGGAGAGATAGGAGGATTGCGAAAATGACCAAGTTCACAGCCCTGATATCCGTTTCCCGGTATATTCGGATCCGGATCTCCCCATTTGGGAGCATCTTCAGTGAGAATTTCCTGAAGACTGCCATCATGAAAAATAATCTGTTGTGCCTGCGGAGGCAGATGATAACAGAGTGAACCATCCTGATGGTACACTAGTCCCCACTCCACGCAGTAATTCTGTAAAAAATTCGTCCGATCTGAATTGTTCAGAGGAACCGGAGGTTCACCCAGCGATTGATAGGATCCGTAATAATCAAAAGGTTCATCCATGAGATAAATATTTTGCCTGTTTTCCACGAAAGGGACTCCATGGGAAACCGTCCAGCTATCGGGAGGTTGATGGTGCCTGAAGGAAAAACCATCCAGGCTGTCCTGCAGGTTGACCTCATAAAATACATCCTGAGGATTCTGTATAAAAGCATATATTGCCAGATCAACCGGATAAGTATTTTCGTTGGTAATGATTATCTGCTGGATGGCCAACCGGGAAGAATAAACAGCAAAGAAGATTTCAACCCTGATATTGCTGAAAGGATAGTGATAGTAACAGACCAGATCGCTGTATGAAGTTGTTATCACCGGCTGCTGATGCATCTGATCCAGTAGATATCGCACTTCTCCATTGTATTTAAAAGCAAGAGAAATTATGCCCGCCTGATCGGTTACCATATCGATTCCGGTGGAATTATCATAGAATTTAAGGTGATAGCCCTGATCGATGATAAATTCAGAGCGAGAAAGCGGGGCGGCGTAGGTGGAATAGAGAGGATCGTTTGCGACTGCATTGAGATTCGACAGATAATCCTGGGAAATCGCTGAATTTATAAACAGCAGACAACAGATAAAAAATATGTAAAATTTTATTTCCATGGAACTATTCATATGATTTAATTCAGCGGATGACTACCATTTTATTGATTTTCTGATAGGGTCCGGCATCTATCAGATAAAAATAAATTCCCGAACTCACCGGAGTACCGTTCCGGTCCAGACCATCCCACCGAATCCGGTGACTGCCGGCCGGATACCTTTCCGATGACAGCCGGGTTAATTCCCTGCCCAGAATGTCATAGATTTTAATAACCACGTGTTGTGGTTCCGGCAGGTCAAATTCCATAATCGTCCCGGAATTAAAAGGATTGGGATAATTCTGGTGTACCGTAAATTCTCCAGGAAGCACTACAGGCCCTTCTATGACAGAAGGATCATAACCCAGATGCTGCAGAATCTCCTCTCCCAGCACCTCTGCATCCCCTTTTTCAATGAAAAATACCGGGAATCCTAAAAATACCGTCTGATAGCCGCTACTGCGGTAACTCACCCCACAGGGTTCATCCCGCCAGTTCGGAAAACCAGTGGGTTCATTCTGATAGGTATATATAGTATCTGAAGATTGATCCAATTGAGGAAAAACCGTGATCTGACCCAGTTTCCCCAGATAAGGCCACTCTGCCATTTTCTGGGAATCTACCGAGACATCACTTAATCCCTCCAACCCCGCGGCCCAGGAAAAATCCGTGGCAACCAGGGCAGTTTCATCAGCTAACCATATCTTCAGATAATCCCGGATAAAGCTTCCCGCCTGATAGGTCTTGGGAAAGCTGGCATTGATATCAAACGATCTCAGCAGTCGCCAGCCACCAATCACCAGATCCCCGCCAACATTCAGATAATCTGCAAGATCCTCCTGCTGTTCCGGTAGTTTATGAGCATGCGCTGGATTACTAAAGGGATTATCCGCATGCCAGATTAACAACTTATATTGTCCCATCACGGATTTCGAAGGCATCCCCTGACTTTGAAAATCCCATTGACTCCAGGTATTGAATACCTCGGCATAGAAGCTGTCCACCAGGGCATCCCTATCCTGGAAAGCTATCAGACCACCGGTAAATAGACTCTCATCGGTTTCATCGATGATCAGACGGTTATATTGAAAGCTCGGCTCTACCAGATGGATAAGAACACTGTCTCCCAGCGGATCAATCACCTGCTGATTGACTCCCCAGGTCACACGCACAATATGATCCCCCGTCAGGTGAGGCATAAATTCCTGAGGCGAAATGTATAGAAGCGTGTCGGTGCTCCAGTGCCAGTCACCTTCATCAACTGACCAGGCATAATCGATGGACAGGCTATCTTTCAGATTAAGTGCAAAGGATAATCTGATCCCCTGCCAGTCAGGTGTTATGAGTGGTAAAGCGAACAATTCATGACCTGAAGCTGGGTAAATTATTTCAGGACCACTGTATAACGAAACGAAATTCGTGTTATTTAAATCGCTTATTTCAATTATTCTGTTGGTATTATCGATCATTAAGGTCAGATAGGAAAGAAATGCAGAATCAGGTGGATAGGAAGTGGTAAATGTACCGGTATAAACATCCCCGGGATTTAGTATTCCCAGGGGTGAAGGTCCAATTATCTGTTGATTCGCCAGTATATCATTTCCATTATTATAAATCCGATCTTCTGAAAAAAATGACATAATTGAGACGTTATCTGAATCAGAAAGTGTGGGGCCCTCCAAATTGGCCGGAAAATCTCCAACATTTTTTACATCGTAATAAAATAAAACCGAATCCGCCGAGTATTCATCAACTCTCAGTGATTCAATTATCAAATCAGGCTGTGGAGTTCCCCCCAAAACCAGATGATCCAGATAATTAACATTTCCCAGAATTCCGTTCATTCCATTTCCGAGAATCTGCCCTACTTTAAACTGCAATGTATCACCAATTGTCAAATCAACCGGGCCAAAGGCAACAAAAAACTGTGACCCGATTGCAGAACCCTGATCAGGCATTATTATTCCGGATGACATCTCCCGATAACGAAGGTTATCATTGGTTGGAGGACTGGACCCTAATCCACCTTCATACCATATAAATGTCCAGTGTAATGAGTCCGGATGAATATTCTCAGGAGGATAAATTCTAATGGCTAAAGGGCTGAAGGCAGACCCATCTTCACCCCCTTCCTGATCCATTGCCAGTGCAAGATGTGTCTGCGGGAAATAGACGGAATAATCGTCCAGAGCAAATGCCCAGTTCTGTCCGCGATATCCAACATTACCATCCAGCCAAAATGCAATATATGCCTTCGAAACTGAAAACTGAGTCGGTATAATCTGATAATTATAAAGAATTACTTCACTCAGGGGAAGATTTTTCCAGGTAGAACTTACCTGAATTACATCTACAAAAAGTGGCTGATGATTTGTTATGTTTAAAATATTGTAATCACTGTACCGGCAGATAAAATCCTGATCCGAAAATCCGGTATAATCTGGCCAATAAGGGATATTCAATAGTTGACCTTTTTCAGCAACCCAGATTGTATCCCACGGATTTGTGGATGGGAAAAACTCTTCAGATGAATTCCAGCTTGTGGTGACAGATACCAGTGTATCATTGGAAGGTGTGATCCCACCAATCCAGATTCCCCCTTCTCCGAGGTGTTCCTCAAAAGAATTTCTGGGAAATTCACAGTACAATCCACCAGTCCAGCTACTCATCAGATAACCTGTTGGCCATAAACATCCCATATTGGATATAAATTGAGAAACCTGTCCCTCGCGATGCACTTTCCAGTCTAAGTTTGCAGCTGGTTGACCTAAAAGTGTCATCATCAGATGATAAACAATAATGAATGATAAAGAAAAATATTTAATCATTCTTAATGCCTCCTAATGAATTATGTAACCTTTTTAATTCAACCCGGCAGACCGGAACTACCAAGGCACGAAGACCCTATTAACTAAGAATATAGAAAGTCAAAAATAAACCGGGAAAAGAAATATTTAAAATCATAAATTCTTTAACTCATTTATTTCTATATCATTGTACCTTCACGTTTTAGTGGTTATGCGATATAAATTTTCCAGGTTAATTATCATCTTACAATAGTAAATACTATCTCACCACCGGAAATTCAGATATGCGCATTTTCGTGCACCCATAAGGAATCAGAACAATCTCTTCCACCGGTTCTTCTGTTTTTATAGATCCCCAATAGGGACTGTAGGGAGTAATACCGGCAACCCCTCCATACTGCTGCCACTGGGGAATTTTTCGAGCCCGGGCAACTATCCGAACAGGCGCATTTTCATTGGTCCAGGGTTGAGCGGGCACAGTGGATCGCAAAACCTGAAAGGTGGTATCGGGATTATTGATATAGTCCCGGAGAATCCCATAATTCCAGGGAGAGTTGGTGGTTACTTCATAGGTTGCATAAGGGCCCTCTCCTTCCAGAAAATTCCACTGCTCTTCCATTTTCAGGGCAAAAACCAGGGGCCCATGTTCTACCGCGGCGGCCCTTTCATGCCAGTGCGAGACACGAACTTTCATGGGCAAATGCAGCCTGAGAACATCACCTTTTTCCCAAAGATGGTAAAATTTGGTAATAGTTCCGGGGGATGGCATTTCGACAAGTTCATCATTGATGAAAACCGCCGGTGAATCGCACCAGGAAGGAATACGCAGATGGATCGGAAAGAAAGTCGGTTTCCCTTTCACAACAGTGATTTTAATTTCCTCTCCAAACGGGTAGTCGGTTTCTTCCAGAAGGGTCACTTCAACTCCGTTAGCTGCTTTTGCGGTTACCTGAGACGGTGCATACACCAGGGCTGCCAGTCCGTTATCGGGAGAGGCCATCCAGACACTGGCGGCAAATTTCGGCCAGCCCTGATGATAGTTGGCGGTACAGCAGCCATAACCGGTCTCCAGACCGAATACGTTCTCAAGACCATGCTTGGTGGTAAAGTTATGCCATTTATCAGAACAGGAAATCTGGTTAGGGGTCTGATAATACTGCCTTCCGGTAAAATCGGCTTCCACCTGTGCGGGAAGTGCGTTATAGGCTACGCGTTCAAGGATGTCTGCATATTCAGGATCTCCGGTAATCCCCATGAGTGTTTCCAGGCTGAACATATATTCCACCACTGTACAGAGCTCGGTACCATGAGTCGGGTCGGTACCGTGCAGAAGTTCATCTCCGGAGAACAAGCCTTCCACCTGCCCGTGAAATTTCATCAAATCGTTAATTCCCCGTTTTACCGCATCCAGATATTTCTGATCTTTTGAATATTGATACCATACAGCCGGCTGTTTCACTCCCATGCCGGTATTCACTCCATGCCAGGAATCGGGATAGCCGGAAGTCATTCGTTCGGTCCAGTCCGCAGTCTGTTCAAATACCATCTTCCCCAGATCTAACAGGAAAGCATCCCCCGTCAGGTTATAAAACCAGTA
>JAFGSO010000453.1 GCA_016934605.1 Calditrichota bacterium
CGGCTCATCAATAAAATCAAATCCATAACATCGGGCTTGACAATACGCGCATGGAAAACATACGCGCGAATGTCAGCCCGGGCGTTAGAGAATTGGGATAGACATTATCATTCTCTTCATTACCGAGGTATTAAATGAACACTATAATGAGACTAACTGTTTTTATTTTCTTTTTCTTTTCGTTTTTTGCCATTCCTGCAGCTAACGGCTGTACGATAATTTCAGCCAGTGATGGTAAGACAATTATGCTAGGTGGGAACGAAGATCAGATGCCAAATAATTCGTTTCTTGTCGTAGACAAAAGAGGAACTTTTGGTGTTATTTATTTTGCTACTCCTTGGATGGGGCAACCATTGGTCGTTTTGACAGGTATCAACGAAATGGGGTTATGCTACGATTCTAATTTGATTCCGCAAGAAGAACTTAATCCTCACCTTGAAAGAAAATCTCCTCCGCGTGAAATGTACATAAATCCTTTGGGGGAAATCGCCTCCGTGGAAGAGGTACTATCTTTATTACCCATTTATAACTTTGGTGGTTTATATTCGGCTCAGACCCATTTTGCCGATAAATCTGGAGACGCAGCTGTGATTCACCCAGGCGCAGATAGAGAGTTGACCAATTTAAGAAAACCCAAAGGAATAGGTTACCTGATTTCCACAAATTTTAACCTTGTAGAACTCGATAAAGGTTCTTGGTATTGCCCTAGATATAAAACTGCAGATGAAATGCTTTCAAAAATGGGTACCAAGAATGATTTGACAGTGGAATTTATGGCCTCAGTTCTGAAAGCTACAAATCAAGATGGGATGGTTAAAACACTCTACTCGGTTGTTTATGATCTCAAAAAACTCAATATATATTTATACTACAATCGCAATTTTGACGCGCCTTATATAATAGATGTTAAAAAGGAGTTGGCTAAAACCACAGAGTACCGAAAAATTTCTCTTAAGGATTTTATATCCAAGAGGGATCTAAAAAAGGAGAAAAACTAAGTAATTAGTGAAAACAGGGTAGGTTTGTTTTTTTGCTGTGTTTGTGTCCAATGCCGGGATAAAAATACAAATTCAAAACATATTTCTTAATTCGGTGAGTTTTGGGAGAACTTCAAAGTTCGTTGACTTTATGGCTAATCAGAGCACTAAATTTGACATGTTGATGCAGTATTGCCAATCTCTAACCTTACGTTTCACATGACTGGGCGATAAAACGCCGCCCAGCCTGTGAACTAATCGTTATGGAGAGAGAAAAATGAAAAAACTGATAATACTAATCTTATTCTTCTCATTAATTATTTGCACTTCATTAATTGCAGCAGAATCATCAGAAAAAGAAGCCAGTATGCAGGGTTTCATTGAATATTGTAAAACCGCAATGTGCAGAAAGAATTTAAATATCAAGTTAAAGCAACCTGATGGGAAATACTATGAAAGGTCTTTTGACCTTTTACCACCAGCAGTACAGGGTTCTGCTATTTACATATATGCCGGTGAAACGATTTTCATCGAAGCAGATGTAGATGGTGATCATCCAGTTAATTTCAAACAAGTACTTGAGAATAAGAACCCAGAAAAGACAATTGTATTCCATTTAGTGCAATCGACCGATATTGGTGATGGTACAGGTATGATGCTTACCGTAAATAATCCTTTCTCTCGTCCACTTCATTATAAAATGGGCATGATGCCATTAGACAAAGGAAACTTATATAAAACATCAAGTTGTCCGGTTATCGCTGGCGGTGCTGTATATGAGCAATGGCCACATCCTATATTTCAGATAGTAGTAGGCGGATTATATTTCCTGAAGGAAGGTGACAGTCTAGAATGCAAATAAATTCCATAACAATTGGCTCAACAAAGGATTTGCTGCAAACGCTTGCGCGTTTCCAGCAAGCCTGTTAGCCAGGCCGTTCGCTTTCCTAAAGTTTCTTGACGTTAAGACGTTATAGCGCTAAAATGTCGCTGGATATATGGAGGAGACAACATGGAAACAGCCACAAAGCGCGCTACTATCTATCTGGATCCTATTCTTCATAAGGCATTGAAATTAAAATCAATTGAGACTTCGCGATCTATCTCCGATCTGGTGAATCAGGCCGTCAAGGAGGCTCTCGCCGAGGATGCTGAGGATCTTGCTGCTTTCGAAGAAAGGGCGAACGAACCTATGCTCAGCTATGATGAAATGGTCAGAAAGTTGAAAATAGATGGGCGGATATAGGATTTTCTTCAAAAGATCGGTAGAAAAGGATCTTTCTGGTATCACGAAAAAGGATGTCAGGAAAATTCTAGATCGCATTAAGGCACTTGAAAACGATCCTCGCCCTCCCGGCTGTGAAAAACTCACGGGGCAAGAAAGATATCGCCTACGACAGGGACGCTACCGAATCGTCTATTCAATCCAGAATGATGAACTTACTATCTGGGTC
This sequence comes from Calditrichota bacterium, assembly GCA_016934605.1. GTDB lineage: Bacteria > Calditrichota > Calditrichia > RBG-13-44-9 > RBG-13-44-9 > RQOF01. The sequence continues at coordinate 2,432 of JAFGSO010000453.1, forward strand.
GTGAAGGTTGGTCACCGTAAAGATGTTTATCGCTGAAGCGAACATGCGCGTGGACGCAGACGGACCAAAAAAGCCTGTCCGCTCGTCAGGCGCGCCGTTCGAATCATAATGGGAAATGTTTGGGGTTGACATTTGGTATAATTAAAGTATATTATCTATACCATCATGGAATTTGAATTTGATAAACGAAAAAGCCAAATCAATAAGAAAAAACACGGGATCGATTTTATCGAGGCACAAGCTTTATGGAATGATCCAGACCGAATTGAAATTCCAGCAAAAACAATTGATGAAACAAGGTTCCTGGTGATCAGCAAAATTTCTGATAAACACTGGTCTGCAATCATAACTTACCGAAAAGAAAAAATCAGAATTATTTCCGCGCGCCGATCCCGAAAGGAGGAGATTGAGATTTATGAAAGCTAAAGACTTAGATAAAAAGTTTGATTCAGGTGAAGATATTACTGAGTTTCTTGATATTCCAAATGCCGGGAGACCTGGACAGGACCAGAAAAGAGTCAATGTAGACTTTCCAGTATGGATGATTCATAGCTTGGATAAAGAAGCTAAACGACTCGGTGTCCCTCGACAGTCTATAATAAAAATTTGGATTGCCGAGAGACTTAAAGACGGTTCTCAATAACCCTGATTCGAACAAATCGTTCCAGTGGACTGGCGGGTGAGTCGTCCGCCAGTCCACTGAACTCCACGTTGGCGCCGCCGCAGGCGGCGCCAATGCGGAGTTGAGCCTTCGCTCTCAATGCCTGGTTGTCGCCACAGGCGGCTCCAACCAGTC
>JAFGSO010000454.1 GCA_016934605.1 Calditrichota bacterium
GACTGGTTAACATTTTCATGGCATTTTGCACAGGTTTCAACAAGATTGTTTTCGTGGACGGATGAAAAGGGATCCGAAGCTTCAAGAATGCGATGGTTACCATGACAACTGGCACAGGTAGCCGCATCTTCCCTCCCCAGACGTATAGAGAGACCATGGTAGGAATCAACATAGGTAGATACCACAGATTCCGGCAGATCATATTTTCGGATTAATTTTTCATTGGTGTGACATTCGATACAGGCATCGTGAGCGGCCGTCAGACTGGCAGAATCGGGCTGGATAATCTGATGCTCCCCATGACAGTCCGTGCAGGTAGCAGATTCAAAAATACCATGAGTAAGCGCCCTGGAGTGGATCGATTCACTGTATTCCGCCAGAGCATCTATATGACATTCGCCGCAGGTATTTCCGATATTCATTTTATAGATTTTTGATTGAGGATCGATACCTTTACGGATGGAATGAGCCGGATGGCAGGTATTACAGGTCGGAGCGCCATCGAAACCTTCCTGTATCAGTTTACCATGAACTCCCCGTAAATATTCCTCACGAACACAAGGTCCCAGGTAATTTCTGTTAGTTGCGGCATTCCGTGCTTCATGACAATTACAGCAGGTGGCTGGCAGATTCTGAAAATGAGTCATTGAATTCGGATCGGAAGATGGCAGAATGTAATGAATTCCATGACAGTCCGAGCATTTCGGAGCAATCTGTTCCATCCCGATGAATTTGAGCCCATGCTTTGTTTCATCATATTCTTCCTGCACGTCACTATGGCAATTTCCACAATTTACCAGTTCAAGTTCTTCGGCATGTGGATAATCCGCAAATCCTTCCAGATCCTGATGGCAATCAACACAGGCAAATCCTCCATGGGAGGATTCGGCATATTTTTCCAAATCGACGAACATTGAAATTTCAGTATCATCAGCGGTGAGACCGGTAAGTTCCGGATCGGAATGGCACATCATGCAGTCATCGTTCGTTTGGGCAAAAACAAAAGTTGATAGTCCCATAAGGAGGACAAAAATGACTCGCAGCATTATTATTCCTTTCTCAAATAAAATTTCACAGAATGCTCCAAGCGCTCTTTTTTGAGTCAGTTTCGCTGCTGCTCTTTATTCATCAGGTAATGATTCAGGCTATCCAGATTGAACAGCCACTTCCCTCCCAATTTGATTGCAGGAATATCAATCTTGCCACTTTCCAGAAGCCTGTAGAGGCTTCCCTTATGCATGCGAAGATACTCGGCGGCTTCCTTCAAGGTAAGAAGTCTTAATTTTTGGGATGCATCCATTGAAAACCCTTCCCGTTCATATACTTTCTTTTTTTCTTTGGGAATTTCATAACATGAAAAATCAGAAAATCATGTTCGAAATATCCATATTATCAAATGAAAAATAATATTTAATTTATCTGAAATGCTTAATAATTACTATATTTCTTTTTTTACACAATTATGATCATAATTGTGTTTTTTTTAGCTAAATTAATTTAACTGCTTGTGAAGAATTTGTCAAGATAAATTATTAAATTTTGAATCAGGAGACCCCGAGAAGATTATGGCATCAACTACCAGAATTACCACAAAAAGAAATATACCGGCAAGTACATCCACCAGATAATGATACCGTAAATATATGGTGGAGAGAATTAAAAAGAATACGATAGGCAATGTAATATAAAATAATTTTTTGAAATACCGACAGGCGAAGCTCGAAAAGATCATGGCAACGGCTACATGGCCACTGGGAAAAGCATCCCACTGTATATTTTCCAGACCATTCAGAGCCGTGCTGATTGTATGATACGCTCCCAAACCATCAAGAATAATCTGCTGCTCATGCACCAGGAAATACCGAGGACCCAGCGCAGGAAAAATGAGATATCCAAAATAGGAGAGATAAAACGTAAGAAGAATATTGAATCCAAACCTGTTGAACCTGAACATTTCCTTACGGTAATATAGTGGAATCAGAATCATGAGCGGCAGAAAGTAAAAGGCCATATAGCTGAGTTGCAATATTTCAGTTAAGAGGGGAGAGTAAAATTTTTCCATCCATACCGTGGGAATTCTTCCAGTGATAAAAAGGTCAAAATTGATCAGCTGGAAATCCAGAGTGTTGGGATTAATTGCCGGTATCAGATAATGAAGTGCTGTGAAGAAAAGGAGTAGAAAAAAGAATTGATACCAACTCTGAATTAATCGTAAAACCGGAACCTGAGATCTGTAGCCACTCAGGAAAACTACCATGGAAAACATCAGGAGATGAAGAGATAGAAAGGGCCATGGAGAGGGCACCGAGTCGAAATTTACCAGGATAAGGACAATCCAGATCAGAAGATATCCAGTAGTTAACCAGTCGTATTTTTTAAAATAACTCAGTGAATAGATGATTTCGTCCATATCTTATTCAGCAGATAACAATATTACCCCTCCTGAATAATACCAATAAGGCCAGAGGTACCAAAATATTTCTATTTATATTACCGTTCCGTTGGGAATCACTGCATTTTTTGGAATTACGATGATGCCATCCCGGATAACATAATTTTCAGATTCTTCTTCTTGAAGTCCTCTGGCATTGATGAGTTTAACTCCGTGTCCTATCCGCGCATTTTTATCCACAATAGCATTCTGAATCTCACAGTCCATTCCGATGCCTATATTGGGTATACCCTCCTTTTCATTCTGTTCCCAGCGTTCGCTCGATTCAAAATAATCCGCCCCCATAATTACAGCCCGGTGAAGTCGGGAATTTTCACCGATACGGCACCTGACACCGATAATACTATGCGAGACCGTGGATTGATTTATGATACTTCCTTCACACAAAATGGAATTATTGACCTGCGAAGTCAAGATTTTAGAGCCGGGCAGAAACCTGGGATGAGTAAAAATAGGTTTTTCTTCATCGTAGAAATTAAAGCTGGGAAGAGAAGTAGTGAGATCCATGTGAGCATCGAAGAAGCTTCGAATAGTTCCGATATCCTCCCAGTATCCATCAAAAAAGTAACCAAATACTTTTTTCTTCTTGAGAGAAAATGGTATCACTTCCTTTCCAAAATCTTCAAATTGGGTTTTTTCGAGCAATTCTTTTAAAACTTCCCAATTGAACAGATAAATGCCCATGGAAGCCAGGTGGGTTCTTCCGGCAGGATCGATACCAAACTGCCGGAAAGTGGCTTCCGGCACCATCATCCGGTCCTGATCCTCCTTTACTTTAGGTTTTTCGAAAAAAGACTCTATCCGACCATGACGATTTACTTTCATCACACCAAATTCAGGGGTTTGATCCGTTGGTACCGGATAAACAGAAATACTGATATCCGCCTCTTTCTGCAGATGAAAATCGATGAATTTCTGATAATTCATCCGGTACAGATGGTCACCGGACAGAATAAGAACCAGATCTCCTTCACTTCTCAAAAAACGCAGATTTTGCCTCACCGCATCGGCCGTACCCTGATACCAATCACGATTTTCCAGAGTTTGTTCGGCTGACAGTATGGTTACAAAGTCCTTGGTGAAAACGTCGAAACGATATGTTGCAAAAATGTGCCGGTGCAATGATTCGCTGCTGAACTGGGTTGAAATGAATATTTTTTTGAGATTAGAGTGGATGCAATTACTGATGGGAATATCAATCAGGCGAAATTTACCTGCAATCGGGACAGCTGGTTTA
>JAFGSO010000455.1 GCA_016934605.1 Calditrichota bacterium
AACGGTAATGAGAGATATAAGGTTGAATTGTCTGTTTATAATATTGCCGGTCAGAAGGTAATGACTCTTGTGAACGAAGAAAAACCGTCCGGTTTTTATGAAGTTCAATTCGATGGCACTGCTCTGGCCAGCGGAGTTTATTTCTGTCAGTTCCGGTCTTCTGGTTTTACTGAATCAAGGAAAATGATCTTGATGAGATGAGAAAAGGGAAACGGAGAAAGGAAAATACTTGTTTCTGGCTTCTGGCTAATATTTCTCTGACGTTACCCTTTGTCCTTTATCCATTCGCCATGCGCCTTGAGCCCCTGAGCCTTTGAGCCTACTCTACGCACTATGCTCTATGCTATATTGCTCTCTAAAGAGTAAAATTCCAGTTATATACCAGATTGTTAAAAAGGAAGGTTAAAAATGGATCAGAAAAGTCAGATTGCAGAATTAAGCACGGAATTCGCAAATAATATCAAAGTGGGTGCCGATCACGAGAAGGATGTTCTGGACGGTCTGGAGGTGGATATTCCGGATAAAGATATGTTTTATACCTATCTGGTTTTGTGGGAAACCTGGATGTTTTTTATGGCTCTGGGCCGGGTGAATCCGGCTCAGGGAGAAGAAATTTTTAATAAAACTCTTATTCAAACTGCCGGAATTCTCCGGAAGATAACTCTTGAGCGATTTATGGCGCTGTCCCGGGATTTATTCCCTCTTTTTACCAATTGTATGGTAAGGAGCAGAGAGGAAAAATTATCGGACGTGCTGAGCACTCTGCTTTATGGTAAAGAAAATGTAATTGATGGATTTGATGATTATGTGGACAAGGTGACTTCCACCACCATAGATTTTCATCAGAGTACTATTCGGGATGTTTTGGGATAAATCATGGTGTATCGTTTAATTAAAAATGGAAGGGTGTGCCTTAACCCTGCTGTTATGAAGGGATATTTTATGAAATAGACCATCCGGTCATGGATTGTTTCATTTCTGTAAAAACAGGTTTTATGCTCTTAAATTTGAGGATTTTCAGCCAAAAGCCTCCCGGATTGGGAGGCTTTTTTTTATGAATAGTTTTATATATCCGGAAATACCTGTGCCAAACATAAATTTTTTCTGAAAAACCTTACCTGAAAAATTTATAATGTATAAATCCCATGATCGTAGGGAACCAGATCGAGCATTTTAATCATAGAAAAAAAATATTTTTGAGATTAATTTAACCTGCTTTATTCATCCTGGTAGACCGGGACCACCAGGGCTCGAAGACACTCAGAATCAAGCAGGACAAAAATAAATCGGGAAATGAAATATTTAAAATTACAAATTCTTTTTAACTCATTTATTTTTATAACTTTGTGCCTTCGTGTCAGCCGTTAGGTCACGCCGAAGGTCGGATCTGCCTTTCGGCTGACTGATCCGCCCACCGGCGTGATCTTGGCGGTTATGAATTTTCCGGGATAAATTGATCTTGTTAAATTTGATCCGTGAACTTCCTGATTTTTTTGCCTGCTTTATTGTTTATTTTTTTTCGTCGGATCCTTCTCAATATCCTTGCTTTCCGGCACATGAATACCCACAGAGCCGCATGGAGCACAGAGAGAAAGATGATGGCATAGCTTAATCGTGTTGAAGTTTTGAAATCAATCGGGGTAAGAATCGATAACCTCTCTATCATTCCTTTCTCGTTTTTCGCTCTATCCCGACGGTGTCGGTGATACAGCAAATTCTCTCAGAAATCCGGTGGTAAATGCGATAATCTTTTCAGGATTACTCCCGTCCCCTTGAATACAAAAAATACTCTCATGGATATTCTCATCAAGACCTCTATAAACTATCCTGTTGCCGTCCGGTGTCCACTGGGGGTTAAAATGGGAATGGATGGAATAAGTCAGGCGGCGCAATTCTCCGGTCTGGACATAAAGCAGAAATATTTGGGTGGTGGGTACTAAGCTTTCATCATATGACTCAAAGACCAGTGCATGGCCGTCTGGTGACCATTGCACATTATTGAAAATATATAATTCCTCCTGGATTTTTTGATAAGATCGGTCATTTTCCATGTCCACCAGAATTATTTGATATAGATTGATCCTTGTAACCAGAGCAATGTATCTGCCACCGGGAGACCAGTAAGCACCGAGATGTTCCGCATCTTCTGTTTCCAGCAGGGGCTGCCTGTCGGTTCCGTCAATATTGATCAGATATGCCCTGTTCGTCTTATCTCCCGACAATTTATCGATAAATAATAACTTTTCTCCATCGGGTGAAAATCGGGCGAAATCGGTGTAAAAAGGAAGTAGATTTATGGTTTTTGTGTCAATGTGAATCAGGTAATTATGACTGTATTGCCTGAAAAACAGGTATTGATGGTCCGGAGACCAGAATAAGTCTCCAATTTCGCCCCTTTGATGCCAGATCAGATTACTTTCCCGGGCAGATAATCCATAAATATATATAGTACTGGTATCGATTGTCCCGGCTTGATAATTGTGAGGTCTGTAATAAACATATGCCAGGTGACTGCCGTTATCTGACCAGGCCGCAGACTCCAATCGCTCACCCAATGTATACGTGGTGTGAACAACCACATTTTGCTGATTGATGGGATGTTCTCTAATGACAAGTTCTACATGGTAGTCGTCAGCCGTGGCACTACCGTAGCCGGTAGCATGAATATAAGCAAAGGTAAATTCCCAATCTGCCGGAATAACCCCGGTCAGATTATGCTCACAGGAGGAAATAAGCAAAATGGTACTGACTAAAATTACCCTGAGAATACTAGAATAATGGTTGCTCATAAATCTTTTCCTGCCACTATCGGATAAGGATCATTTTATGGGATGCAGAAAATTCTTCTGCCTGAATCCGGTAGATATAGATTCCGGAACTAACCGGTTGTCCCGATTGATTCCTGCCATCCCATACAACTGTCTGAATATCCCGCTCCTGCGGAAAAAGGGTATAAGATCTGATCTCCTGTCCCAGGACATTGTAAATATTAATTTTTACTTTGATATTTACCGGTGTTTCAAAACGTATAGTTGTTGTATTGTTAAAGGGATTGGGAAAATTGGGATACAATCTGAAAACACGGGGATATCCGTAAGCAATATCAGATGCCGGTTGCGGCGAAGTAAACCGAAAACGATCTCCATCCTGAGGTGGCTTGCGGGTGATGATCCGGAAAACAGTACCTTCTTCCGGAGCTGTTCTGCCGTTACCTAAAATGGCCATACGGGCCATCACTTCCTGTTCGTTGTTTCCCTGATAAGTGCCCGCCAGCATACGGGATTCGGCCTGACGGTAACCAGCATCACCCGGGGAGATATCTGCCGGCCGCATCCAATTGATCCAGTCTGTAGAATAATAATATCGTTCCAAAAAAATGCTATCGTACAGATGATATAAAGAGAAAATAGAATCGCCGTCGGCATCATACAGCCGGGGAATCATCCGGTAATCGTCGCTGTTGTCATCAGGAGTATCGCTTCCGATATTCCATAATTCAAAAGGAACGGTATAGATAACAGAAGGGTCATGTACATCAGCGGCCAGTCCTCCGCCGGGTGTAAAACGGATCTCATAATCCCAGGGTAAAATCTCTTCCCATAAGGAGTCGTTTTTGCTGATTGCCTCTCTGAATGTTGAATAATCCCGGTTTGTCTCTGTCGTTCCTTCCGAAATGACGTAATCCCGAGATGATGTCTGCTGACG
>JAFGSO010000456.1 GCA_016934605.1 Calditrichota bacterium
AGGTCATTTGTGTGTAAAGGCATATTTCCTGCACAAACCAATTTATGCCAAAACACGTCTGCTGCACCCTATGGTAAAGAAAAACGGTAAATTGGAAAAAGTTTCATGGGATGAAGCTTTAGATACGGTTGCGAAGAAATTTAATGAAATTCGTCAGACCTATGGTCCGGATGCCCTGGCATTTTACGGTTCCGGCCAGGCAGAGACAGAAGAAACCTATATGGCAAATAAGCTATTCAGAGGCTGCATCGGAACAAATAATGTCGATGGAAATCCCAGACTTTGCATGGCCAGTGCAGTTGGTGGTTATTTATCCAGCTTCGGCCTCGATGAGCCTGCCGGTACTTATGAGGATATTGAAAAGGCCGATATGTTTCATCTGATTGGCACAAACACGGCTGAGGCTCACCCGATAGTTTTTGAACGGATTGTGAAATACAAAGCGAAAAATCCCGGTGTAAAAATACTTATTATTGATCCCCGTAAAACACCAACCGATCAGGTTGCCGATCTTCATCTGTTCTGCAAGCCGGGATGGGATCTGGCTATCTTGCATGCCATGGCCCGAATTCTTATCAAAGAGGGGTATGCCGACGAAGATTTTATAAAACATCATGTAAATTTCAAAGACAATGAAAAAGACCTTACCTACGAGGAATATAAACAGTTTCTGGAAACTTTTACTCCCGAAATGGCTTCCAAAATAAGCGAGGTTCCCGCCAGTGATATTGTGAAAGCAGCCAGAATGTTCGGACAGGCCGAAAATGTCATGAGCATGTGGACCATGGGGTTAAACCAGCGGACACGAGGAGTATGGGCCAATAATCTGGTCACAAATCTTCACCTCATCACCGGAAAAATCGGTCGCCCGGGAAGTGATTCTTTCTCATTGACCGGTCAACCAAATGCGTGCGGTGGAGTGAGAGAGGGAGGCGGTTTGTGCCATATTTTACCGGGACACCGGGTAGTTGCCAACGAACAACATCGTGCAGAAGTGGCCAAGATATGGGATATTCCAGTGGAAAAAATTCCGCCGAAGCCCGGGCATCACACTGTCGCTATGTTTACTGCACTCAATGCTGGTGAAGTAAAAGGTATTTATATCATGTGCACGAATCCGGCTCATTCCTTACCCAATGTCAGCAAGTACTGGAAAGGTCTTAAAGAGCAATTTGTGGTGGTTGCTGAATCATTTCATCCAAGTGCCACCACAGAATATGCCGATGTTATTCTACCGGCAGCTTTCTGGAGTGAGAAAGTGGGTGTGTACGGCTGTACCGAGCGTCGTTCACAATATATGGAAAAAGTCATTGAACCCCAGGGCGAAGCAATATGGGATGCCTTCATTCTGCGGGATCTAGCCAAGCGCATGGGATTTGAGAAAGAATTTGCAAAATATAAGACCGGTGAAGATATCTGGACCGAATATATATCACTGACCAAAGGCAGGGATATGGATTTGTCCGGTGCGCCTTATGAACGTTTGAAAAAAGTGAGAGGTTTAACCTGGCCTGTTCCGTCAGTCGATCATCCTGGTACCTATAAGCGGTTTATGGAAGGTGATCCGCTTTACGACGCACTTCCCGCGGAGAAGAAACAGAACCGGAGAATGTATTTCTATGGCAAACCAGACGGGAAGGCAGTTGTATGGGCACGTCCAGATAAAGGTCCTGAAGAACCTACCGATGCTGAATACCCATTTGCATTAAGCACTGGTCGTCTTCTGGAGCACTGGCATACACTTACCATGACCGGCACAGTTCCGGAATTGAACCGGGCAGTGTCGAAGGCATATGTGGAAATTAATCCGGATGATGCTAAACGATTGGGAATTGAAAATAAAGACCAGGTCGTTGTTGAAACCCGGCGGGGAAGTTTGAAAATTGAAGCCAGGGTTATCGACAGACCGAAGCCAGGCACAATATTTATTCCCTTTCACTGGAGAGAATGGATGGCCAATGTGCTGACTATTGATGCGGTGGATCCGGGTTCAAAGGAACCGGAATATAAAGTCTGTGCCGCTAGAATCCGCAAAGCATGACTGAGTGAATGAATGCCGGGGCTGTATCAAAAGTCAAAATATGTGTATAAATATAAATATCGCTTTTCAGAATGCCCTTATTAACTCACCCCCAACCCCTTGCCAAGAGCGGGGGCGAAGGGGGAGAGTTTCTTCGAATTCCGAATATTCGTAATATTTGACTTTTGATACAGTCCCGGCATTTTGACCGATCAGGGAAAAAGATGGAACAGAAAGTTTCACGAAAGGAATTTTTTAGGGAACTGATGAATCTGTTCTCCGGAACGGTTTCTGAAATCACGTCCACTGAATCACGCTCTAAATCATACCTGCTGCCGCCCGGAACTTCATCTCGATCTGACTATCTGGACAGATGCACGCAGTGCTTCGAGTGTATCTCCATCTGTCCCCATGAGGCACTTGAAGTCTGCCGGGATAACAAATCTGAATTGTATGGTTATCCGGTGATCACGCCAAGAAGGCAACCGTGCAGCCTCTGTTCCGATTTTCCCTGTATTCAGGCATGTGACGAACAGGTTTTATCCCGAGCGGATGCTGATCATCCGCTCGGAACCGCCATTATCATTCGTTCCCGTTGTTTAATAGCTGCGGGAAGTTTTTGCCGTGCCTGTATTAACCGTTGCCCTACTCAAGCTATTTTTTTGAATACAGATGGATTACCGGCGATTCAGGAGGAAAAATGTACCGGTTGCGGAGAGTGCGTTCAGGCCTGCCCTCCGGAAAATCCAGCACTATTTATTAAATCGGCCCTTTAAACGGTCGGAGATTTGACAGGAGTTTTATTATGCCCATTGCCGGAGTTACCATCCTCACGGAACGAAAAAAAACGATGGATGTCTTGAATCAACTTCAATCCATCCGGAACCTGACCACTTATGGCATCCATAAGGAGAACTACATCGTTGCTGTTCTGGAAGCTGACAAAAGTTCGGATCTGGAGCAGATGACGGAAAAATTAAAGGAAGAGATACCAGGTGTACTTGGAATCTATCCTGCTTACATTAATTTCGAAGATGAGTTAAAAGACAATCTATAATTTACTGTTTAATATTGATACTTGAGATTTTATTTTTAAGAGACAGGTAATTCTGATTGTTCAGTCTTTTTAGAAAATTTTTAGAGCAGCTGACCGGAAAACATCCTCCTTTGCGTCCGCCCGGAGCTATACCGGAAAAAGAGTTTGAAAAAAAATGCATCCGGTGCCGTAAGTGTGTAGAAGTGTGTCCGTATGATTCCATCGAGGTGGCACATGGAGAGTGGGGCATAAAAATGGGAACACCCATTATATATGCCAGAGAAATTCCCTGCTATCTCTGTATGAAGTGTCCACCGGTTTGTCCTTCGAATGCACTTTTGCCCATCACTCAGAAGGAAGAGGTAAAAATGGGGTTGGCTGTTATTAACGAAGTCACCTGCCTACCGTTTAATGGGGTGATATGTCGTGCCTGCTATGAACGCTGCCCAATTTATCGGAAAGCGATTACCCTAAGAGATGAAATTTATCCGGTTGTGTACGAAGAATATTGCACCGGATGTGGCATCTGTGAAAATGTCTGTTTAACAAATCCGTCATCAATTGTAGTGAACAGTAAACATTTTACAAATATAATGAAAATCGGTGAAAATGAATAGCACCGATAATACCAATCAATAAAGATGCTGAAATTTTTATACGAACATTTACATAAACTGAGGAGAGCAGTCCAGATACTTGTTGTTCTGGTTTTCATTGCTGTTCCAATTTTGAATGATATGGGTATAACTATTATTTTTGGAACATTATACAGCATCAGTATCGGTAACCTGGATATCGTTGACCCTGCATTGACGCTTCAGAATATTCTAATGGTGAAAGAATTACCGGTGGTGATGCTACTGGGAGCACTTATTCCACTTGCCGTTGCTCTTCTTTTGGGAAGAGTATTTTGTGGCTGGGCATGTCCCTATAACCTTATTGCCGAATATGGAGATAAACTCAGGCGCAAATTACGTCCCAAATCGGTAAAAAAACAGAACCGCAATCCGAAAAATCCAATCTATTGGATAGTATTTGGAATCATTTTTCTGGTGCTGATGATTACAGGTTTACCGTTGGTAACATATTTTTCCCTGCCGGGATTGATCACTGCCCAGATGGCCGATTTGCTGTTTCTGGGAACAGTAGGTATAGAAATACTATTGGTTTTGGTCATACTACTGCTCGAGGTGTTTTTATCACCCCGATTCTGGTGCCGGTTCGTATGTCCGGTGGGAGCAACCCTGGCGCTGGCACGATCAGGGCGAACAATGAGGGTTAATTTTGATGCCGAAAAATGTACCTGTGCTCCGGCCGAATTCCCTTGTAATAAAGCTTGTCCGATCGATCTGAATCCGCGCAAAGCTGGAATCTATCCCTATTGTTTTAATTGTGGCGAATGTGTGGATACATGTCGCTCTTTTGGAAAGGCGCTTACTTTCACCATGCAGCCTCTGGAAGAAAGAAATATCAATTTGAATCATAGAGTGAGGGAATTAGAAAGGAGTTAAATATGGCAAAAAAAGCTGAGAAGCAGTCACGCCGAAAGTTTATCTTCAATCTTGGGATTATTGGTACACTGATTATCGCTGTTCTTGCCTTTATACGAAGCTTTATACT
>JAFGSO010000072.1 GCA_016934605.1 Calditrichota bacterium
ATTTCATATCCTTCCTGTCTGACCATATCATAAGTCTTTTCCAGGAGTTGAGTGGAAGGAATATCTTTATACTGGGCGTCGTTATCCGGAAAATGGCGGCCGATATCCCCCAGCGCCAGTGCGCCCAGCATGGCATCGCATACCGCATGCAGCAAAACATCTGCGTCAGAATGACCGGCCAAGCCCCGAGTATGGGGTATTTTAATGCTTCCGAGTATCAGGTCCCGGTTTTCAGCAAAAGCATGAACATCGAAACCGATTCCTATTCGCTGCTCCAAGATTTTCCCTCAAATTTAATGTGAATTTTCTGCCGGTTACTTATTGAAATTCCGGAAAATAGACCGAAAGTAATTTTTCTGCGACAACCAGGTCTTCAGGAGAGGTGATCTTCAGGTTATAACTGTGTCCCTCAACAGTAGAAACGGTAGTTCCGGTTCGCTCAACCAGTGATGAATCATCGGTTCCATAATAGTTTTCCCTGAATGCTTTTTCATAGGCATCCACAAGAATAGATTTTCTGAATATTTGTGGCGTCTGTATAAGCCAGAAATGCTGGCGATCTTCAGTGGATATAATTCGGTTACTGCTGACTCTCTTTATGGTCTCCCTTATCGGTACTCCAAGTACTGCCGCCCCTGTATGAAAAGCCTTCGCCCGCAATTGCCGAACCAATTTTTCAGCAATAAACGGCCGAACACCATCATGAACCATAATCCAGTGTTCTCCCTCAGGAAGCCTCTTCAAACCGGCATAGACCGAGTCCTGTCTTTCTGCTCCTCCTGCGATCAGCTGATTCACTTTATTGAATTGGTATTTGTTAAGAATCTCAGACTGGACATATTCTATCTGATTTTCCGGCAATATCAGATAAATAGAATTTACCCACGATATTCGGGAGAGAGCCTCAAGAGTCCATGCCAGAATCGGGCGGCTTCCCAGAGAGAGGAACTGTTTCTTCACAGTATTGCCCATTCTGGTGCCTGCACCCGCAGCCGGTATTATGACAATTAATTTTTCCGAATTCATGGTTTTCCATTCATTAATATCTTCCTCGGAAAAATGAAGGAATTAATATACTGATTTCAGATTAAAACACATAGAAGATTCCTTATTTTTCTGAGTGAATATAGCGGGCATAATATTTTTTTCTGTAAAAAAGCCTGAATCCGTTGCTTTGATTCAGGCTTCTTTAATGAAAATTTGAATAAATGTTTATGGTATCTCCACAAAGAAAATGCGATCGTCCAGGGATGATCGGAATGTTGTGGGTCTTCCGATAATCTTTATGACTTCGCCGCTGTTGAATTTCCCTAACCGTTCTTCAAAATCTACCTGGTTTCTGATAAACTCACCATTCATACTGTAAAGAACATATCGGGAGAAGATTCCGGCAACAGAGGCAGGGCTTCCTGGTTTTACATCCTGAATATAAATACCATTATCAAGATTCAGGGAATTTTTCTCCAGATTGGTCAGGTCTCTGATTTCCATTCCCAGATTTTCAAAGGTTTTCTTTCGTGCAGATTGACCGTTGCTATTTCTGGAAACCGGTGCTTTTCCAAGTTTCACCGAATAACTGATTTTTCGTCCATCCCGCCAGATCTGCACATCGACCAGTTCTCCCGGATTTTTACTGGCAATTTTAATTTGCAAATCGTTTACCGAAACCACCTCATTACCATTCACACTCAGAATCACATCTCCAGCCTTAATTCCTGCCTCATCGGCTGACTTACCGGGCTGAACTCCCTGAACCAGCACACCTGTAGGCTTCGGTAATCCTACACCTTTTGCAACCCGGTTATCCACATTGCTGATTGAGACTCCCAGCAGGCCACGTCGTACTTCACCATATGTCCGAATATCATTCACAATTTTAATAGCCAGATTAATGGGAATGGCAAAACCGTACCCCTGATAAAGACCGGTGCGGGTTGCAATGGCAGTATTGACGCCAACCACCTCTCCGTTTATATTAATAAGAGCACCGCCACTGTTACCGGGATTAATCACAGCATCCGTCTGAATAAAATTTTCCACGCCATATTCGCTGTCGATTATTCTAATATTTCTTCCAAGTGCACTTACAATGCCCGCGGTAATGGTTGAAGTAAAATTGAGCGGACTTCCCACTGCCATCACCCATTCACCAATCTGAATACTGTCTGAATTGCCGATATATGCTGCAGGGAGGTTGTCTCCCTCAATTTTGAGCAGGGCAATATCTGTGTTCGGATCACCACCGATGAATTTTCCGGGAAATTCCCGCTTGTCGTACAAGGTGATGGTAAAATTAGTACCATTTTGTACAACATGATTATTGGTTAAAACATAGCCGTTTGCAGAAATGATAATGCCCGAACCGGTTCCTTCCTGAAAGAAATCCTCAAAATCGTGCTGGTCCCAGAAGAACTGGTGCTCTTTATCCTTTGGAACAGCTGAAGCCAGCATTTCGCTGGTGACGGTAACTACTGCCGGAAGAATCCTTCTGGCTGCAGCGATAAAGACCGGATTTGGATTACCGCCGGGATAAAGGCCGGTAATAGATTTGATTTCACTTTCAGACAGACTTTTCCACTTTAGTGTTTCCTGTTGAGTAATAGTTGCTGGTGGTGTTTCCGGTTGGATAGAATCCCGAGGAGATACTGCCCCATTCAACGTATCGGATTGCTGTTCTTCGGGCGTAATTGTCTCTTCTGAAACGATACCCTCTTTACGCGTCTCCTGTGCTTTATACGAGATCATAATGATGTAAACAGCCACCGAAATCAAAGTCAGAGCCACCAGGCCGACAATAATCTTTTTTAATAGTTGCATTTAATGAATTATCCTTTTCAAGATTATAAAAAAAATGAATTTATTGAATTTATTCATCACCTCTCAAAATTAACAGCCGGATGAGTTGCATGGCAGCCATGGCTGTGGCAGCAACATAGGTTAAGGCAGCTGCATTTAACACTTTTTTTGCCTTACCTGTTTCCCCGGTCGTTAAAAAACCGTGGGATTCCAGCTGGTACAAAGCCCGGTGACTGGCATTGAATTCCACCGGCAGCGTTACCAGGTGAAAGGTCACCACACCGGCATAGAGCAGAATACCCAGATCCATTAAAAATGAATTTGTCAGAAAAAAACCGATCAGGAATAGAGGAAAAGCCAGCCAGGAACCGAAACTGGTAACCGGAAGAATCAAGTGTCTTATCTTCAAAGGCAAATAATTCCGTGCATGTTGAATAACGTGGCCCACTTCATGGGCAGCTACCGCCAGAGCAGATAGTGAGGTGCCACGGTAGTTATGTTGCGATAAACGCACTTTTTTTACCCGCGGATCGTAGTGATCGCTCAAAGTACCCTCAGTTTCCTCCACTTCCACATCACTGATGCCGTTCATCCGAAGCAGTTCAATAGCAGCCTGATAACCGGTCATACTTCGGTTATTGTGAATTTCACCATATTTATGATAAGTGTTTTTTACTTTGTATTGAGCATAAAAAGCCAGAATGAGAGCCGGTATCAACAAAATCATTGTCGGATCCCAGAAAAACATAGTTTTACCTCCTAATTTTTAAAATCATAACAATTTAAAAGAATATAACCCTGAATCAAAATTTTTTGTTCCTTATATGAATCAAATATATAAGTTTGAAATGTTTGATGTTTTTATTTTATTGGTGGTGCGATATGTAGATGATGAAAAGTAAAATGAAGCCATATTTCAATTTAAGAACGACATCAAATAACGGGAAAGGAACTGATGACAGATTCTTTTGAGAAAATGATTATGGATACTCCGTTTCTCAACCTGGTCAGACAAAGAAGAAGTATCAGACATTTTGATCCGAAGCCTGTAGAGAAAGAAAAGACAGTCACCTGTATAGAGGCGGCCCGGCTGGCACCGTCAGCAGAAAATGTGCAGCCGTGGAGATTTGTGGTGATGGATGATCCTGCCAGAATCGCCGCATTTTCTGATACAGTTTTTTCGGGAATTTACCGGTTTACCCGCTGGGCTTCCCGGGCACCGGTCCTCATAGCTATTTTTGCTGAAAAGGATTGGCTGGCAAACCGCTTAGGAAAAGAAATTCAGGGAACAAGTTATTATCTGATCGATATTGGAATCGCCGGAGAACATCTGGTTCTTCAGGCAGAAGAGCTGGGTCTTGGCACCTGCTGGATCGGATGGTTTCACGCCCGGAAGGCCAGAAAATTTCTTGCTGCTCCCAAGGGATGGAGGGCGGTCGCTCTAATTGCCATGGGGTATCCCCGGGGAAAAAGAAATAAGACGAAAGAAAAAAGAAAAAAGAAGATGCTGGAGGAGATACTCTATTTCAACGGATATAAGTGAAAAGAGGGTTGATTTAGAAATGCTTTCAGTTTAAATTTTCACCCGCTAATGAATCGGAACTTAATTATCAGAAATAAATTTTTAATTATAAATTGAATTTACGCGCCAGTAGCTCAACTGGATAGAGCATCGGTCTACGGAACCGAAGGTTTGGGGTTCGAGTCCCTACTGGCGTACTAATG
>JAFGSO010000457.1 GCA_016934605.1 Calditrichota bacterium
GTCCGGAGTTATATGAATCATTCCCTGAAAGGGATAATCCCAGCCGGCGGAATGTAACTGATACATCTCTATAAATGTATCCGGATTGTAAACAAAAACCGTCAGTTTTTTTTGCAACAGATAATTCCGGTCAAACAGTTCCGATGTCGCATCTGCAGCTGAATGGTACTTTAGTTTCCGGCTCAGGTCGTTCATGATAAAATTCAGCTGGTTATGAACGTGCTGTGCCAGCTTCAAACCGCTGCTGTCTGCAATGATGAATTGAATTTCCTCTGATTCTATCCGGAAATATCTTTTACGGGCCATCAGGTGAAGGGCATCGAAGGGAATCCGGATGGTCCGGTAATAGTCTAAATACAGCTCCACCAGCGGATCCTTGTTGAGTTGTCCGGCATAATTCTGACGGAGGAGCATTCTTATTCGCGCTTGCGGGAAGACAATAGCGCGTGTCAGCGATTCCGGTTTACCGCGGATCATGGGATACAGATTCATAATATGGGCATCTACACCGATTTCATTCAGATTATGGACCAGAACCGGTACCTGAGCTCCCCGATTGAGCTCAAGCAGAATATAGCGGCAGGAAATCAGACCTCCGAAATAGGTATCCGGATAGCGGTATAAAAATTCAAGATATTTCTGTGGATTATCCGACAGGACAGTTTCCCGGTAAAGCATCTCCTGAGTTCGGATTTGTATGGAATCATAGCGGGAGGTATCCCCGGGTGGAGCTATTCCCATTTCCTCAGGAGCAGCCGCCGAGATATCGTTCACACCTCCCCAGAGCAGCATATATATGGAGATTAAAATGATTAATAGAAAGAATTTTAATACATTTTTATTTATTTTTGTATCCAGGGACATTTTTATTCTCTCGTCTTGTTTATCATTCATCCTGATATATTTGAATAAGAAGCTGTCAGTTATATTCAGCGGTTTTAAGCAAATTTAATTGACAATTATAACAACATCTTTTATAAAAATATAGTCTGATTAGATCCAGTTTTCAATCTCCTAATCAACTTCACTACTTATCAAGAATCTCCTGAATATTGCAAAGATCGGAATATAGATCAGGATCATTCCAAAAATAAACAACGGCCAGTTATAATAAACTGGAACATAGGAGGTTATGATATATCTGAACTGCTGGCTTTCGGAGAGTGAAAAAAATTCAAAAATAAGATCATTGGATATGAGAATGGCAGTGTAGTCCCAGATGAAAGTTATGAATACGACTACTGCACCGGATATCAGCAATACCCAGTCACGAATTCGAAATGTAAAATCGGCTTGTTCATCCAGCACATGCAGAACGATGAGAGAAAAAACGATCATAGTGAGCGAACAGAGAAGCGGCGCCAGTAACGGTCCCAGCCAGGGGACCGGTATCAGAAACAGTATATCCCAGGTCAAAAGGGATGGAGGCCAGTCGAGAAAAGCCTTCAAACCGACATAATAGAAAATATCCCAGATGGCGAAGCTGTAGAAAAAATAAGATAATCTCTGCAACCGGTTTTGTCCGCAGATAAAAGCAACAGCCAGCAGCATAACAATAGTACAGAGTTCACGTACCAGTTCGGCGGCATAAATATCCATTGAAATAACAGCCATAGGAAAGCTGAAACCATCCGGATAATACTGGGCCCTGAGGTATACCACCACAATGGCTTCCAGAAAACCCATGGCAATGCCGAAGACCAGGAGATAAAGCAGGTTGTGGCGGGTTCTGATGCTCATCCTTCAAATTTCCTGACGAGATTTCAGTTTAATTTAAGAAAAATATGGGAATTGTCAAAAAATGGAAAAAGGAAAAGGGAAAAGGGATAATGGATAAATGAGAGGATACAGGTATCAGGAGTCAGAAGTCGGTTGGGGAAAAAAAGGCGCAGGATCAGAGGCGCAGGGGCTCCCGACTCCTTGTCAACCTCCGGTTGACCCGTCGGGACTAAACCTTCCATGGTTTAGCCAGAAGCCAATAATAAATTCCAAATTCCAAACTCCAAATTCCAAAAAAATTACAAATCTCAATTTATAAATTTAAAAATCCTAAGTCAGGAGCCAGAAACTAGATGCCAGTAGCCAGTCAGTAGTTTGCAGTCAGCGGTTGCCATTCCAGAGTCATTACTTTTTACTTTGTATTTTTTACTTTGTATTGTGTATGCCCACCGCCTTGAGCCTTGAACCTTTGAACCCATGAGCCTTTGTGCCTCTGAGCCTCTGCGCTCCGCCGGGATGGCGGATCCGCGCGCGTGACCCTGATCCATTCCTTTTCCCTTTTCCCTTTAGCCTGTTCTCACCGCATTAAAATCATCTTTTTAGTCTCCAGAAATCCCTCCGCCTCTAACTTATACAGATACACACCGGAGGCCAGGTTACCCGCATCCCATTGATATTCATAGGAACCGGAAAGCAGGAATTCCGAAAGCAGGGTTTCCACTTCTTCTCCCAGGATGTTGAAAATTTTCAGGGTCACCTGCGTGGCTTCCGGCAGATCAAATGCAATGGTGGTGGTCGGGTTGAAGGGATTGGGATAGTTCTGTTTCAACTCATATGTTTCCGGCAAGTTATTGGCCAGCTGTTGATTCACACCACCCACCGGGCCGACCACCGGCGAACCAAGAAGCGACTCACAAGCTCCGATATCAGGATTTGAGCCAACCGGTGTGGGACGCTGGCATCCCATCAGACAAGAGGAGGGACAACCTACCAATTTTGATCCGAATTTATAGGTAGAAATACCACTTCCGATGCAATTGCTGGAATCGGCTAGTTCGAAGAATTCTCCACTCATCCCGGGGTCTTCGGAAATATTTTTCAGGCCGTGATAACCTCCGGCAATATCGGAATATACCACGGTAATGTTTCCTGATCTTCGGTAGATCTCATCATGGGAATTCGATGCATGATTATTCCACGATATACAGTTCATAATCAATGGGTGGGCAAACATCCCATACGTATAAACAGCGCCTGCTACTCGAGCCTCATTTCCGGTAATGGTATTATTGAGTATTAAAGGTTCTGTGGATTGCGGTTCAAATCCGGTATAATAACAGACGGAGATACCGCCACCGTAACCTGCCCGGTTATCATAGATGAGATTATTTGATATCACCGGGCTGCAATTTTCAATATAGATACCACCTGCTTCGCCATACAAATGTGATAGAGATCCATGAGATTCATTTCGGGAGATGATGTTTCCGCAAACTATTACCTCACCTTTGCAATAAAGGATACCCATACCACCGCCGGCTGCCAGCTGATAAGAATTATAAATATTATGCTGGATAACATTATTTTCGATACAGATAGTGTCCGACTCCGTCCAGAGGTAAACACTGATGCCGGCTCCCGGTCCCCAGTTTGAATTGATTTTATTATCGCTGACAATATTGTTTCTCAAGATGATGGAATTTCCATTTAAATCGATTCCCCCACCACCGGCCCAGTTGTTGGAAGTATAAATCGAATTATTTGTGATTATATTATTTTCCATAATACAATCAGAATAATTTATTTCCACTCCTCCACCTGCACAATCATATCCCTGAGAGTGTAAACAGTTATTCACTATCTTATTATTCAGTATCCTGCAATTTGATGAATCTACAACGATTCCTCCACCGACATGCACCTTGCCATAAGTCGCGAAATCAAATAGTGTTCCGGTTCCTCCGGTAATGGTAAATCCGCTCAGGGTTGTACCACTTTTTTCACCTGAGATGATCAGCACTACCGATCCGCTGTCGGGATCTGACGGTTGACTCCCGTCAATGATGGTATTTGAGATATGAGCAGTATCTCCGTCCAGCAGAAAATAACTGGCCACCGTTATGGTTTTTCCTTTAAAATTGATGTTTTCATAATAATGGCCAGCAGCTACCAGAACAACATCCCCCTCTCTGGCCATATCAATGCCTCCCTGGATGGTAGACACTTCACCCGGTATCAGAATATTCACCGGCGCAGTGGCATAACCAACAGCGTAAGTATCATCGGAGTTGAATGAAGAACCGTGGTACCAGAGTTGAAACTGATTATCCATCTCATTAAAGGAAATCCTGGATCCCCAGCTTTCCTTATCGTCCCAGTTTCCGGAATTACTGTGTAATAAAACCGGATTTTTGTAGAATTTTGACCAGTTGATACCATCCTCTGACACGGCATATCCGGTTCCCCAGTTTGAGCCGGCACCACTGTGACCGCCATACCACATGTGGAATTTGTCATTTCTGAAAATGACATGGGGAGTCGTAACCGACGTTTTTGCCCACGGTTCATCGGGAACAAATACAGGATTACGATCATATTTGGTCCAGTGAATTCCGTCAGGTGAACTGGCATAACCGATTTTCATGTCATTCACCGTACCTTCGGCGGAGCCGGCATACCACATATGATAGCCCGCTTCATCATGCAGTACGGCTGGAGCTGTTACAAAACGGGCATCCCATTGTCCTGAAGTGCCAACTTCCAGTACAGGTTCCGGATCTGTTGACCACTCAATCCCGTCGGATGAAGTCGCGTATCCGATTCGATAATACCGGCCATCATAACCGGCATACCACATCTTAAATTCCTCTTTTTCATAGAGTACGCAGCCGGTTCGAATTCTGACATCATCCCAGTTGCCTGCAGGGCCAGGTTCCAGCACGGGATTTTTTTCAAATTTTTCCCAGCTGATTCCATCCTTAGACATTGCGTAACCGATACAGAGGCTTGGTTCTGATAAAGCATCTGCACCGGTGTACCACATGTGGTAGTGACTCCCGTCAAATATCACAGCAGGTTCAATAACTCCTGAATCATCCCACTGACCGGAGCGTCCGGCAACCAGTACCGGGTTTTTTTCGCACTTTGTCCAGATGATCTGGGACCATGCTGAAGAATTATGAAAAAAGAAAAGAGAAAAAAGAATTAGAAAAACATACCTTTTCATGATGAATCCCCCTTGTGTTATGGTTTGGATATTTACCTCGAAGAATGCATAAGGTCATTCTTCGCTCAAATTGCTGGCTGATTCAGTCATTGCGATTTCCAGATTATTCATTTTTTTCTACCATCTGTTGTTTTTTAAGACAAAATCCCTTAAAATAACAATGCCCGTGGGGGTAGGTCTATTCATAGAACTCCCCTTGTGGTGCCGGGACCACCAGCTCTTGACTCGCCCAGTCGGCTGGTGGTCTGCTTTTTTTAAACCTCTTGTCTTTCAACTACAGTGCAAAGAGCAGAGAGCAGAGAGGAGGCTCAGTGGTTTATGGGCTTATGGTGAAAGGCTAGAGGATAATTTTGGATCCTGATTCCTGAATCCTGATTCCTGCCTTTGCGCCTCTGAGCCGTTGAGCCCCTGATCCTTTCCTTTTCCCTTTAGCCTGTTTTATCTCATAAGTATCATCTTCCTTATCTCCACATATTCCTCCGCCTCCAGTTTATACAGGTAAACGCCAGAGGCCATGTTGCCTGCATCCCATTGATATTCATAGGAACCGGAAAACAAGAAATCCGAAACCAAGGTTTCCACTTCTTCTGCCAGGACGTTTAAAATTTTCAACGTTACCTGGCTGGCTTTTGGCAGATCGAATGCAATAGTTGTGGATGGGTTGAAGGGATTGGGGTAGTTAGGATGAAGTTGAAAGTTGATTTTTTCACTCCCACACTTCTTCTGATCCACGGACGTTATGAAATTCAGATATACTTGAATTAGATTTTCGACTATTTGAGAAGCATGACCGGTATAGGAATTCATTAAAACCACAAAACTGATACTATCCGTCGGAAGATAGTACATGGCAGAACTGAAACCATCGATTTTTCCAATATACCCCCAGAAATTTCGGCCCTCAATGGTAAACCTGCAAGTCCCCAGACCATAACCATTTATAGGTGGAAAGTTTACCGGAGTAAAACTGACCATCTGGATTAAATACTGGTGACTAAAATATTCACCCCGGTATAAATAACCGGCCCAATTAGCCACATCTTCAGCAGTGGCAATTATCCCACCTGACGTCCAGGCCATACTGTAACGGGAAGTTCGCGGCATGGGATACAGGTCATCTAAAATCATGTCTCCATCGATATCCATCCAGGGGTGAGCCAAGTCTCCCACAACGGTATCCTCAACTTCCAGGAAAGTATGATTCAGATTATACGGATCAAGAAAATCATTATGTAATTCGTGTGACACGCTGGTACCAGTTTCCTGTTCAATGATCATGCCAGCCAGTAAAAAATCGGTGTCTGAGAAGCGAATTGCCCAGGTAGAATAAGGAGGATTCAGAAAATTAGTCAGAATTTCATGTGGCGTCCAGACACGACTGGAATCAGAATAACATGACTGTTTAAACAATGGATGTTCCGTATAATCAAAAAGAGAACTACTATGATGTATCAGTGAATGAATGGTAAGTAAAGAGTTAGTCCAGAGATTGGGGTAGTCTAATATCCAATTATATTGGATGGTATCATACAGATTATTATTAGTTCCTTCTGCCAGAAGTTTTATCATCATTGCAGCAGTATAACTTTCTGTAATGCCTCCGATACCAAAAAGCATTTCAGACGTTATGGTGTCTTTCGTTACAGGATTCGAATATCCGCTGGTTCCAAGCCAGGTCCCCTTACGTGCACTGATAACAGCTGCCGAGGCACCTACATCGTTATAGTTTTTTAAAGATAAATCAAGTTCCTGCTGAAGTCGGTTGATCAGTATCGGATCAAAATTATTCTGGGTATATGCATTGTATAAAAATGAAAAAATCAAAAAACTGAGACAAAAAAGATAATTCCTAAGATTTTTCATATAATCCTCATGTATCGACCTGAATATTGTTGCCATCATTTAATCAGGGCCATTTTTCTGGTTTGTTTAAATTCTCCTGCCTGCAGTTGATATAGATATATGCCACTTGGTATATGGGAAGCATCCCAGTTGAAAGAATGGGAACCTGCTTTTAATCTGCCACGATAAAGAGAAGCGATATTCTGCCCGAGAATATCATAAATTTTCAACGATACATCACAGCTTATGGGCAAATCAACCTGAATACTGGTCCAGGGATTAAAGGGATTCGGATAATTCTGGTATAAAAAATACCGGGATATGAGTTCTGGCTGTGTGGCTTCTCTATCTTCCAGAGATACTAAACCTGCTCCAAGGAAGATGGCAATTTGATTAAATGTACCAATCCAAAGATTATCAGAATGATCCATCGTTAAAGTTAGAATTAAATTTTCAGGCAATCCAGAGTTTGTAGTATCAAATACTTCCCAACGGTTACCATCATATTTTGTCAATCCAGCATATGTCCCCAGCCAGATGATATTGTTTCGATCGATATATATAGAAAATATATATTCAGCAGGTAATCCGGAATTAGAAGAATTGTATATCCACCAATTTATATCATCGAAAAAAGTAAGACCACCAGTGGTCCCAAACCACTTGTTCCCGAGTGAGTCAACTCCTATGCAAGTTACATTGTTAGAAGAAAGTCCTGAATTGAATACATTATAAATAATCCAATTCTGGTCATCAAATTTTGAAATTCCAGCATTCTCGGTTCCAATCCATTTATTATTCTGATTATCGACGCTAATGCATTTTATATGATTTGCCGGTAAGTCCGAATTAGAGGTATCATAAACCGTCCATACGTTATTATCGAATTTCGCCAGTCCTTCATCTGTTCCAATCCACTTGACGTCATTCTGATCAATGCAAATGGCTGTAATTTGATCACTTGGCAATCCTGAATTTATTGAATTATATACCGTCCAATCTTTTCCATCGCATTCAGCAACACCCCCACCACCTGGGATCCAGAGTTTATCTATTCCAACCCAAATATGATTCTGATTGTCAACGGCTATAGCACGAACCCAACCTGCGGGAATTTCAGAATTCTGCCAGTTATAACTTTTCCAAATGCCTCCGTCATATTTGGTAAGACCATACCAGTGACCGATCCAGCAGGTTCCAAACTTGTCACTATTCAATGTCTCTATATCATTGGTAGGAAGACCCGTATTTTCCACACTGTAGATTGACCAGCTCGAATCATCGAACTGAACAATACCATCTCTCTCCGTGCCAATCCATTTACATCCGAACTGATCTATAAAAATATCGGTAATTTCGGAATTCGGTAAATCAGAATTGGTCTGAGTATACCATGTCCAGGTGCTTCCATCGAATCTGGCCAGGTAAGTAATATTACCAACCGCTCCGAATCCAATCCATTTGTTACCGTTATCATCAATCGCAATGCTGCGGATATCATTGGTGGGTATGGCCGAATTAAAGGTGCTGTAAATTGTCCAGTTAAATCCGTCGATAACGGCTATACCTCCCTCTCTGGTACCTATCCATATGTTGCCATTATCTTCAATCGTGATTGTCTGAACATCATTGTCAGGCAAAGGAGATCTGGAACTGTCATAAAGAGTCCATACTGTTCCATCGAACTCGACCAATCCATATTGAGTCAGCAGCCATTTATGACCCAGAGAATCAATTGCAATTTTCCTGATATCATTATCCGGCAAACCGGTATTCCGGGTATTAAAGCCTTTCCAGTCAGTTCCATCATAATAAAGTAATCCCTCACGGGAGGTTCCAATCCATCTCCTGTCCTGTCGGGCAAGCATGGTTTGAAAAATTTCTTCCTCAGATAAACCAAAATCTGATGATGGATAATGACTCCAATTAGTGCCATCGAATCTGCTCACACCTCCGGCATGAGTACCAATCCATTTATTACCAAGGCTGTCAATGGTTATAAATTCCACATTATCATCGGGTAATCCTGAATTAGAACTGTTATAGAAACGCCAAGTATTTCCATTAAATACCGCAATCCCGTAACCTACAAGACTGGGATACCACCATCCGGTCCAGCCATAAATGGCTGCCCAGACATCGCCATTTACATCGATGGCAATTGTGTAGACGCCATTAGCCGGCAGATCTGAATTAGAGCTGTCATACACCACGCAGTTATTTCCATCAAACATGGCAAGACCACTGTCTGCTGTTCCTATCCACTTGTTTCCATCACTGTCAATGGCCATTGATCTGATATTATTATCCGGCAATCCTGAATTCAGATGATTATAAATGGTCCAATCGGTGTTATCAAAAAATGCTAATCCGCCAGCTGTCCCTATCCACTTGTCTGCATTCTGGTCCAGTACAAGCGCCGTAATCCTGTTATCCGGTAAATCGGAATTAACTGTATCATAGACCGTCCAGCTATTATCATCAAATGTAGCCAGCCCTCCTCCGTCTGTACCCAGCCATTTTTTCCCATTATGATCGATTTCCAGGGAAGTAATGGTGTTATGCGGTATTCCCGAGTTTGCATCATTATATACCTCCCAGACTAAACCATCATGTTTTACCAGCCCGGCTCCTCCGGTACCAATCCATTCAGTATCTGAATTATCAACAGCAATCACCCGAATATCATTTCCTGGGAGGCCAGTATTTGCAGTTGTGTATACATTCCAGGTAGTATCATTGTATTCGACTAATCCACCGGCACAGATCCATTTTGTATCATTCTGATCTATGGCCATAGACAGAATATCATTGTTAGGTATTCCTGAATTATTAACATTGTAGGTGAACCATTCATGACCATCAAAGCTTGACAAACCACCACCTTGTGTACCAGTCCATATATTATCAGTCCTGTCAATTAATAAACTGGTAATATGATTGGCTAATAAGCCGGAATTTGTGGTGTTGTATACCTTCCAGTGGGTTCCGTCGAATCTGGCGATTCCGCTTTCAGTTCCGATCCATTTATTTTCCGATTGATCGATACTGATAGCCGTAATATGATTTGAAGGTAATCCGATGGTATCGGCGTTAAGTACCAGCCATTGGGGATTTGACTGAGCCAACAAATTCATAGAAATTATATTGGTGAATATAAGACAAATGATTTTTATCATTGTGACCCTCACTCTTTTTTAAAATCTAACTTCAAAAATTAAATCCGTTTTTATCAATCATATAAAAATCACAATTTACATGATTATTATTTATCTCCCTGCACAGTTTGTCCAATCCAGAATATTTGCCCAGATATCGTATCCATTCGCCTCAACACGATTATCTGTCCAGGTATTATAAATTCTTTCATTCCATAACTTTACTCTTGACCCGGATTGAACTCCTTCGGTTATATTTGTGACCAGAAAATTCTGACCCAGAGGAATTCCATTCCTGTCATAACATTGCGCATAAATATCCGGGCTGGTATTACGCTCATCCGTCCAGGAGATGATGAAATTCCCCTGATCATCTGAGGATACACAGACAGACATTTGATCCGTAATTCCGGTATCATCATTCACCCTGAAGTTGGAACCTATTATGGTTCCATCGCTGGCATAACGCTGCGCATAAATATCAGCATCTCCATTCCGATAATCAGACCAGGTAATTACAAAATTTCCTAAAGCATCCATACAAATATCCGGTGAACCTTGAGATTCACCAGTCTGGTCATCATTAACTCTAAAATTTATACCCACAGGAATTCCATTACTGCCGTACAACTGTGCGTAAACATCATAATCTCCATTTCGCCGATCCCGCCAGGTAATTGCAAAATTGTTATTATCGCCCGTAGATATTTCAGGTGCATATTGATGTGCAGTTCCGGTATCATCACTCACTTTGAAATTTGGGCCGATGGGACTGCCACCGAGGAAATAGCGTTGTGCATATATATCACTATTACGGCCATCTTCCCAGGTAATTACATAGTTACCTATTGAATCAATATCCACAGATGGTCCCCGGACAGAAGCACTTCCTGAAACATCATTGACTCTGAAGTTATTGCCGAAAGGAACATTGTAGCTTATATAGTGTTGCGCAAAAATATCAGGACCGTCTACATTCCGATAATCCACCCAGGTTACAACGTGATTGGCTCCGGCATTCATCGCTATTGCCGGATATTCCTGTCTAAACTCATTTTGATCATCATTGATTATAAAGTTCATATCCAGCAGACTGCCATTGCTGGCATACCACTGGCCATAAATATCTTCATTTCCGTTGCGCCCATCCTGCCAGATGACCAAAAAATTACCATCGCTATCGGTTGAAATATCTGAATTGACCTGCTCTGGACCTCCTGCCATATCATTCACCCGGAAATTGGAACCGACTTTATTTCCATTGCTGTCATAGCGCTGTGAGTAAATGTCACGATCAACATTTCTGGTATCTGTCCAGCATAGCACCAGAGAATTATCATCATTCAGAGAAATTCTGGACGCGCTCTCCAGATAGTCGCCTGAAACATCATTCACCGTAAAAGGACTGCCAAGAGGATTTACATTATTATCAAAGATTCTTACCACAATATTATCATTTTTTATATTACCAATCTCAGGATCCAGCCAGGTAACAGCAAACTGACCTGATTGATTCATAGAAACAGATGCCCCGCTATGCATTGCTGTTCCCAGATCATCATTAATATTGAAATTAGGACCTATGGGAATACCATCACTGGAGTAGCGCTGAGCGTAAATATCACTCTCAACCATGGTTGCATTTCGATGATCCTTCCAGCAAATAATGAAATTCCCTTGTGCATCATTTGAAATAGTTCCTCCATATTGGTTTTCTGTCCCCGGATCATCGTTCACTCTGAAATTTGGCCCGCGCGGGCTGCCATCATCGGTAAAACGCTGAGCATAAATATCCCAGTCCCCATTTCGTTCATCCTGCCAGGTGATCACAAAATTACCCTGGGGATCCATCGAAATATGTGGATTCCACCGCCGGCCGCTTACCGTATCATCGCTGACTTTAAAATTATTGCCCAGAGGCATTCCGTCACCGGTAAAACGTTGCGCATAAATAAAATACTTGTCACTGACAGGATCGCTCCAGGCCTGCCATGCAATTATAAAATTGCCATTGGTATCAGTCGAGATCTTCGCAGATCCCTGAGACCAATATCCAAAATCCTGGTTGACTTTGAAATTTTTTCCCAGCGGCTGTCCGTACATTGAATACCGTTGAGCATAAATATTCAAATTACTACACCAGATGATAATAAAATTACCCTGGTCATCCATGGCAACATCAGCTGAACTTTTGCGGCTGTTCTGATCATCATTCACCCGAAAATTAGGTCCAATGGCACTGCCATCGCTACTGAATCGCTGCGCATAAATCTCCCGCAATCCGTTCCGTGTATCTGCCCAGACAACCACAAAATTGCCACTACCGTCTGAGGCGAGGGAAGACCATTCCTGATCAGAACCACTGATTCCCCCATTTTCATTCACCTGAAAATCGGGGACAGTTAATATCAAATTATCGGTAGTGAACGTGGCCCGGTATTCCTCTTCCAGATGATATCCCTGTAAATCGATCACCTCAGTGGTAACCACGATGGTGTAAGCTGCCAGCACCTCCAGCGAGTCCAGTGGATCGATATAGGCTACCGTGTTCCCTGAAAGGAATCCAACATCTGCCGGTACCCGCTTGCCCAGACTGTCCAGTAAAAACAGGCTATGGCTGGTGACATCTTCTGTCCGGACCGGTTCGGAAAAATAAATCCGGACGATCACGTCCAGGATGATATCCTTATCGCCATTAGTCGGCTTGGAATTGATCACCACCGGCGCCACTGTTTCGGGAGGCAGTAACTCTTGCAGGGCACTGACCGGTTGATCCTCCCGGCAGAGGGTCATACTCAACCAGTCTCCCTCTCTGGCCTGTATCTTCATCAGTGGGAAACTGCCATCGGGACTGACATCGGTATAGACCTTGCTGTCAATCCGGTGATTGGTCACCAGAATCCTCAGCAATCCCTCGGTGTCATTGATCACCGCACCGGGACGGCCAAAAATGAACACAAAGCCGGAATCACTCACCTCGGAGATGCGGACATCATCCGGTCGGAAAAACTGAGGAAGACAGCTGACACCGATATCAAACTGCAGCGGGCTCGAGGACACGGTCACATGTTCTTGTTCAAACGGCTCAATATACGGTGAGGTGGCACGGATGGTGACCCGTACATTCCCTGGTTTTGAAAATTGACTCTTCTTATGAACAATAGCCCGCTGTATGCCGGAAGGCGCACCCACCAGTCCATCCAGCAGGACCATCTTGCGGGTCTTTACATACTCCGGTGTCCGTAAGCGGTAAAAATAGAGGCCCGCTGCGACACCGATTCCCGCATCATTGGTCCCGTCCCATTCCACCGCATAGATATCTCCGGACATCTGTTCATTGACCAGGGAGCGTATCTTCTGTCCCAGGACATTGTAGATGTCCAGGCGAACATGAGAACTCCGCGGGAGTTGAAACTGAATCAGGGTGGCGGGATTGAAGGGATTTGGATAGTTCTGAAACAGCTGAAATTCTGAAGGGAGCCGGTCTTTATCCCGGGGCAGACCCGTTAATATAGTCATAGTCAGGCAATAGTGGCCATCGCTGCCGGTGAAGGCCCATCTGCTTTTCGTGGTATCTGTCTCATCAATGGCTTCCACCCGCACCCCTTCCAGCGGTAATCCGGAACTGTTCTCGGTCACCACGCCCTTGATGGTGACCTGTGAAAAGTTCTGACCGAACAGGTAAGCGGGAATTATCCCTACAAAATAAAAAACGATCGCTAATTTTAAAAATTTCATAATATCACTCCCCTCAATCAAGGGACGCTTTTGAATCCTGTCCTATCTGCAAACTCATCCGCCTTCCCCCTTCTCTTGAGAAGAGAAGGGGGAATTTCCCAAAAGCTGCCAGGGCAATTCTGTCATTTCCTTCCACCGCTTTTGTTTTCTTCTCCTGCTAAGGAAGAACCCGAGGTTCTTCTTCCCAACCATCCCGCACCACCTGACTTATTCGATATAATTGGGGACGACTGTTTTGAATTTATTTCCTTAATAAATTCATGGTTTTTCCGTATCTCCGACAACAAATTGCGAAAACCAGGTCCACCATACGCCCCCATGTCATTCCGCAGGAAACCCATGGCTGGCCAGAGGGCATAACCAGGATTCTGGGGATCCTCCACATCGCTGTAGACCGGATCGGGATTTCCGGCATCGACACAGGGGGAATTCGCTATCAGACAATAAAACAATGTATCCCCCGGACTCTGAACGCTGTGATAAAATAAGGGATTTGTGTTGATATTTCCCTGACCCGACCAGCCTCCCTGAACATCGGTATATGATACCTCCATCCTTCCCGACTGAAAACGTATCTGTTGCCCCACTAAAGCAGCACTGTTTCCCCATAGAATACTGTTCCGGATTCTGGGATAGGCAGAGGTTCCATACGAATCAATCCCCCCGCCATAATAGGCGCTGTTTTCCGAAACAATATTATTAATAATGTGAGGAGCTGTTGTCTGGGGCAAAAAGCCTGAAAAATAACAAACCGTTATTCCGCCTCCTGCACCCGCCTGATTGTTATCGATGATGTTATTTACAATAAGGGGAGAACAGTTCTCTATGTAGATACCTCCAGCCTCACCATACATATGGGTTCCAGATCCATGTGATTCATTATTGCTAATTCTGTTTCCGGATACTACCACCTTTCCCTGGCAGTACAGGATACCCATACCCCCACCGGCAGCCAGTTGACTGGAATTATAAATATTTTTTTCGATAATATTGTCCATTATAAAGATAGTATCCGGAGCACTCCACAGATACACACTCATCCCGGCACCCGGTCCCCAGTTGGAATGAATGGTATTATTCCGTATAATATTATTGCGGACGGTAACTGAATTCCCACTGACATCGATGCCTGCACCGCCGGCCCAGTTGTAAGGTGAATTAATTGTATTATAACAGATCAGATTGTTTTCTATTATACAATCCGAATATGCTACCGCAATACCCGCCCCGGCACAGTCATTTTGCTGGCTAGTCAAAATATTATATGTGATTTTATTATTTCTGATGATACAGGCGGAAGAATCAACCAGTATGCCTCCACCAATCCGGGGAGGTGAATGTGGCAGCTGCATCAACGTACCCGTTCCTCTAAAAATACTGAAACCAATTAGAGCGGTTGAACTGTCTTCACCGGAAATAATTCTCACTACAGAAGCACTGTCCGGATTCGCCGGCTGGCTTCCATCAATAATGGTACCGGATATATGAGAGGTATCGCCATCCACCAGAAAATGACTGGCCAGTATTATCGATTTCCCCTTAAAATTAATATTTTCATAATAATATCCGTTGGCCACCATAACTGTGTCCCCGTCCCTGGCGGAATCAATTCCGGCCTGGATGG
Source organism: Calditrichota bacterium (assembly GCA_016934605.1). Classification (GTDB taxonomy): domain Bacteria; phylum Calditrichota; class Calditrichia; order RBG-13-44-9; family RBG-13-44-9; genus RQOF01. Next base: position 15,308 of record JAFGSO010000457.1, read on the forward strand.
TGGGTACATCTGCCGGCACATGAATGGTGAGCGGATCGTGTAACTCCTCTGTGGTGAATGATGCCGTGTAGATTTCTTCCAGATGCAATCCCTGCATATCCATTACGTCGGTTGTGACCACAATGTTATATAGGGATGATGGTTCCAGAGAATCTGCGAGTTCCATGTAAGCAATAGTATTCCCGGACATAAATCCGACAGTTGCCGGCACTTTCTTTCCCTGATTGTCAGCCAGAAAAATACTCTGATCGATAATATTTTCGGACTGAACCGGTTCGGAGAAATAGATACGAACGATCACATCCAGAATAATATCTTTGTCTCCGTTAGTCGGCTTGGAATTTGTTACGACCGGGGCTACTCTTTCCGGTATCAGCAAGTTTTCCAGCGCACTGATGGGATTTCCCTCCTGGCAGAGAACCATACTCAGTCTGTCCCATTTCACAGCCAGCAGTTTTACCAGAGGGAAACTGCCGTCGGGATTGACAGATGTTGACACACTGCAGTCCAAACGGTGATTGGTAACCAGTAATGTTAGCAATCCCTCCATATTATTCGTCACAGCACCCGGAAGACCGGTGATATACACCAAACCGGAATCACTCAGTTCGGAAATAATTATTTTCTCAAAATCAAAATAGAGGGGCCTGCAGTTTACCTTAAAGTCAAACTTGAAACCAATGGACGTGGATACTGCCACATGTTTTATTTCAAAGGGGAAAATGTTGGGCGAGGTGGCTCGTATGGTTACCATTAAATTATTTTGTTTCTTCAGATTATCATTCCGGATAAGTGGTGCAGACACATGTCCGCTGACATTGTCCATTTGACCATCCAGCAGAATCATCTTACGGGTTTCTAAAAAGCCGGATGTCTGTAAACGATAGAAATAAATTCCCGCAGCCACCCCATGGCCGGCATCATTGGTACAATCCCATTCAACTGTATAGGTATCAGTATCCAGTTTTTTGTTCACCAGAGTGCGTATCTTCTGTCCCAGGGTGTTATAAATGTCCAGCCGGACATGGGAACTCCGGGGCATCTGGAATTGTATTCTGGTGGACGGATTGAAGGGATTTGGATAATTCTGAAACAAACCAAATTCGGATGGTGCCGGCAAGTTTCCACGGCTATTGATGCCGGTAAACATGGTTACTACATACTGTCCGTCAGCACCGGTTATTCCCGAATCCTTCTGGGTGGTGTCTGCCTCGTTAATCACGACCACCACCACACCGGCAATCGGCAGTCCGGTACTGTTCTCGGTTACACGGCCGTGAATAAATACTTCCGAAAAAGGCTGAGTGAACAATTGACCGTGAATTACCACCAGAAAGAGGAGAATAATTTGTAAAGTGAATAATCTCATAGGACTTCTCCCGTGATACATTATCCTCACGCTCCTCAACTCATCCCCCATTCCCTTCTCCTTCTAAGAGTATGGGTGCACATTGGTGTATATTCTATCGATAATGCTCATTTTATCCGGTTTACTTTGTCTCCACTCTCTTTGGAATGGAAAGCCTGACCCTACCTGCCGGGAGGTAATGGTCGAGTTGAGTTTAGTATTCATTCCCAGTCCCCCAGCACGATGAACGGTGCCCAGAAGTAGGGATGCGAGTAATTCAGTTTCTCATAATTCTGCTGAACTACAGCTCCTGAAATCATTTCACGCTGTGCTGCAGCCAGTGCCTCCGCTTTATTCATCTGTTTCAGATTTTCATAGAACCTCGCCATGAGTACGGCGGTAGAAACATCCGCCACTTCCCACAGACTGGCCACCACGCTGGGTGTACCGGCATAGATGAAAGCCCTGCTCAGACTCACCAGATCATCCCCGCGGGGTATGGTCACAGTATGGCCGCTCCCGAGGGCCGTTTCACAGGCACTGAGTCCCACCAGATAGGCATTCAGGTCCAATCCGAATATTTCATGCACTTCCAGATTACCATCATCTGCCCCTCCCTCCGCCAGTGCCAGTCGTGAAAATAACGGGTTGGACCTGTTGAAATATGCCGTCGTTGCAAAATGCAGCAACCGGTATTTCCCCCCATGATTTTTAACAAATTCCTCAGTAGCGTTACTATTCAGAAAACATTCCGCACCCGAACCAAAACTGGCGGCAATATCCGTAACCTCTTTTTCGGACATGGGAAGCTGACGCACATGAGGCGCCATCAGAAGAAGATTGTCCTTTTTGCCCCGATTTTTATCCTTGCAGAAACTCAACAGACTGGCTGAGGGAGAATAGGAAATGGTATAATCTTCAACCAGGAATCGCTGCCTCCGGTCTATTTCTTCCCGATTTTCTCCGGTAATCAGGAGGACCTGAAAAGGCAGATTATGCAGGATTCCCTGCGGAACAATAATCAGGTGAGATTTTCCCGCAAGTAAACCAGCTATTTCAACCGGCAAGATGAGCACATCATACAGCTCCCGTAGCGGAACTTTCCAGTGTTCTTCAGTCAGTTTTTTTTCATCCATATAGCGAACTGCTGTCCCAAGAAAGAGTGTTATTCTGCCGCGGATAAAATCTCGACCGTGTGGATTAACCAGCACCTGCAGATTTTCCCGGGTCAAAGCAAAAATAATGGTGTTGGTACCGGTCATCATATATTCAAGCAACACTGCATTCTCCGGAATTATCTGTTTCAACTCCGCACTATTCAGTGGATCAACACGTATCATGGAAGCATATTCGGGATTTCGTAACTCGAGATCCAGCAGCAGTCTCTGGTATTCATCCTGCGCTTCCTGCAATGATTTCTGATAGGTATCCAGGGCAGTTCCCCGAATACGCCCGTAGTGACCTTCACTTTCCCGTGAAATCTGTTTAAATAGTTGAAGAATTCGGCATCGCAGCATATGCTCACGTTCAATCTGCTGCCGGGTCTTCTCAACCTGAGAGCTGATTTTACCATTTCCCAGCAGATCCAGCAGGTTTCGCGCCCGGGCCCGCTCCACATACTGAAAAGCGTCCTCCTCCCTGCCCATCTCCAGCAAAAGAGTGATCATCGATTCGTAAACTTGGTAGCGTTCGTGAACCACACCGGCTTTTAATTCCTGTACCCTCGCACTGCCGCGAATTTCTTCAATGGTGGCAATGGCCGCCCGGAAGGAGAAATAGGCACGTTCCTCATCACCCCGCTCCTGCCACAGCTGACCCTGTCCGTAATACAACTGCCAGCGAAGTTCAGGATCGTTGAATTCCTCCAGAATGGCCAGACCCTCTTCATAATTTTTTGCTGATTCATCCAGTTCATCTTGCTTCAGATAAAAATCACCCAGTTGTAATCGCAACCAGGCTTGCAGGCGAATTTCACCCAGTTCTTCTGACAGATTCAAGGCAGTATCCCAGTCCTGCAGTGCCTTCTGCCGGTTCTTGTCAAGACTGGATAGATAAGCCAGGTTGGACAGATTGACACATCGACCCCATTTTTCACCCAATTCGGAATAGATGTCCAGCGCCTGCCCATAACAGTTCCCTGCCTGTTAATTGTTTCCCGTTTTCAGATGAGCATTACCGATTTTGGCTAAAGCACTGGCTTCACCGGATCTGTCACCAATCTGACGATGTTTATCCAGAGACGTTTGAAGTGTTTCCATGGCTCTTTCATGGTCTCCCATCACCAGATATACTTCACCCAGTGCATCAAGCCAGTGGGCTTCGCCATGAATGTGACCCATCTCCGAATGAATTCTCGCGGCCTCCTGATAGGATTGAATCGCTCTGGCATATTCACCCTGATAGGTATACATTTCCGCCAGGCGGCCCAGTTGATAGGCTTCGCCCTCCTGGTAACCCAGCTCACGATGAATCGATAAGGCTTCCCGGAAATATTGTCCGGCTCTGGGATAATCCCCCAGACTGAGATATATTATTCCGATATTTCCCAGATCGTTCCCTTCACCCTTGCGGTCTCCCTGTTCCCTCCTGATGGCCAGGGCTTCTTCATATATCTCCAGTGCTTCCGGGTAATTTCCCAGATTGATCTGAACGTTGGCCAGATTGGCCAGATTTTTACCCGTTCCCCGGATATTGTCTATTTCGCGGTTCAGATCCAGGGCACTCCGATAATGTTTTACGGCGAGTTGATATTCACCAATCTCTTCCCGAACCATACCCAGATTATTATAGTCAGCAGCCAGGCCACGACGGTCATTAAGTTCCTGACGAATCTCAATTGCCTGTGTATAGTAGGAGATGGCAGTAGCATAGTCACTTTTATCATTATAAACGCTGGCGATATTGCCCAGCCGGTTCCCGATGCGCCGCTTATCTCCGATTTTTTTGAGAATGTCGAGGGATTTGTGATAGAACTCCAGCGCCGTATCAAAATCCCCCAGATAAAAGTGACAGGCCCCGATATTTCCCAGCAGAGCGGCTTCTTCATCGATATCGGAAATGCGGCGGGCCAGATCCAGTGCGCTTCTGTATCTTTCCAGAGCTCCCCGAAAATTACCCCGGTAAAAATCATTTTTACATGCCGTTTTGGATTGAATGATTTGAGATTTTATTTCAAGATCGGTTTCATTTAATTTATTGAATCGGTTTGCCTTACTGACATAAAACCCGTCACTGAATACATCCTGGTAGTGATTGGCTAAATCTTTTGCCAGGATACAGTCGACCTGTCCCTCTGAAATGTCTCCCCGGGCCTGTTTAACGATCCCGGAATCCAGCAGCGATTCAATAAAGTTAATTGCTTCCCCGCGCTGCGCTTTCAGTAACTGATGAATCCGCGGGATATCATGTCCCAGCTGAGCCCTATATAGTTGAGCCCCGTAATCTTCCTGTGCAGAATTCTGGGCAAAAGAATTGATTACGAGCCGGCAAAGCAGAAAACCAAATATAAACAAGCAGGTCTTAAAATTCAGGTGATTCCGTTCCACAGTCAATCACCTCAGAGTAATTATGAACAGATCATTTATTATTAAGCCTGAAACTGGCCATATCTGACACAATTGAACCGCCATGTTCAAGTAAACATTCCACCTGCCAGAAGTAAGTTGTCGAAGATTTCAGGTGAATTTCCGGAGGAAGCCGTAATTTTATATTGGGAGTATTCTCTTCCCAGATAATATCACCCTGTTCGCTCAAAAGTAAAATATTATAAGAATCGGTATTCGGAACCTGAGTCCAGGAAAATTCAATAATTTCACTATTTATGGTACTGCGGTCAGAAGGTGAAAGCAGCTGGATGGGTGGCATGTTTTGAATGACTGCAGGCTCCCGTGTCTGGAAGGTGGCATTTGGAATAAACTGCTGGTGATCCAGCACTCCGACCAGAATGATCAGCAAAATAATCGTTGCAGCAGCATAATATACCGGACGAGGTATATGGAATAACCAGCGGGTACCTGTAATTTTATCCTGAAACTCGGATTTGATTTTTTGAAAATACCGTTCAATCTTTGAGCTGATTTCATTTCTAACGGGTAACAGATTTTCTGATTTCAGATCATTCAGAAATTTCTCCAGAGAAATCAGTTCATCCATGCAATCAGGACATTCCACCAGATGATCAGTGATTTCTCTCCGGGCAGAACCGGACAGATGGTTCTCCAGATAGTCGAGCAACTGTATTTCATTTAAACACTCAGCTTTATTTTCTCCCCGGCGGGCCATTGAAGGATATTGCACTATTGCGGTTAAATGCAGATAGTCTTTCATCATTTTTTGACACTTTGCACATGATTCAAGATGTTGTGTAATTTCTGCAATTTCGTTTTCATCCAGTAATTCGTTTCGGTAGGAAATCAGACGGGACAGACTGAGGCATTTCATTCTTCAAATCCTTTTTTTGGTCTCTATTATTAGGAAACGGACACGAGGAAGATTTTTTGCACATTTTTTTGAAAAAAATAAAAAAAAGTTTCTGATAATGATTCCCGTCGCACAAGCAGAATTATCCGGTATGTCAAAATTTATTTTGACGGAGCTGCAGTTCCGGGTGTTTTCTGTCAGAATAAATTCTGACAAACCCTTGTCCAGGATATATTATCTTTACTGGCACTCGTTCTATTTTATCCAGGATCTAGCCTACCTTTCTTGATCCTCTATTGAATCGTTCCCGTGTCTATTGTCAGAATAAATTCTGACAATCCAGGTAATAGAGGGAATTAAAATGCACTCAGGTCAGAGGAATCAATATTATGTTTTTTAAATTCCTGCTGCAGAAATTCAAGGGCTTTATGAAGTTTACGATGAACCTTCCAGATATTTTTCATTTTCAGCAGGCGGGCAATTTCCTGCAGGGTCATATTACGGTAAAAATGAAGCTGAATGATAATCCGCTCCTCCGAAGGAAGTCTCCGAAAAATGTCCTGAATAATTCCTTTTGAAGCATTTTGGAGAAGATGGTCTTCCGGAGTCAGATTATTTTGAGAAGCGGTATTTCCGCCGGAAATCTGATAAACGTTATTCTCAAGCACATTAAGCGGCAGATCCGGCAGAATTTTGTGCCAGTGATCTTTAAGTTTCCAGCGGCTGTTTTTCTCAAGAAGCAAATTTATTCGGCTCATATGCTCCCCAAACTCTTTTTCCGATATTTCATCACCAAATCTGGTTTTTACTATTTCCAATATCGTCTGATGGGAATAGCCTTTTCTATATCGGCAGGTAAAAATGAATTGATCTATTCGGGGAAGCTCTTTTATACATTTAAGCAGTCGTGTTCGTCCTTGCTTCTTCCTGAACCAGTCCATGCAGCTATTTCTGACGACCACGGCTATCCAGGTTTCAAAATCATAAACGCGTTTTTTGTTGAAATAGGACTGAAGTTTATGGTAATCGTTCATTCTCAGCTGATCCAGAGTATAAGTGTACAATTCCATCCGGTCATCCTGATCGCTCACAAATCGATTTATCACCTTTCTTACCAGATCCCCATACCGCTCCAAAAATATTTTCCAGCTCTGTTCGCGGTCTTCCCGGAAAATATCAATCCAAAACTTTTCAGTAGGTCGGGTCATTTTCAATGTGTAGTATAAACTCATTACCAAAAGATTTCTAAAAACCAGATTGCAGAATATTCATTACAAACGGATATAAATTGGATTTTACTGCCGGATTGGATGTTCAGGGTGTACGGAATGGAGGAGGGAAATGAGATCCATATTGAATATTGAGGAATTTTCCGGCAGAACGATGATCCTTCAGACATGATTGTCCAGGCACGTTAGTGAAACAAATCCTGATATATGAAAACACATCCCAAATTACGGATGTCGCCCAAATCAAGAGTATTCGCTGTGCCTCAGAAAAAAGCCGGTCTCTGTTTTCGTCTCAAGAGGTGGAAGCAGTTCATCATGCCGGATAGATCCAGGAACAAATCGATTCACACTTTCCAATATTCAATATGATATAATATGCGAAAAAATATTAATTCAGTCAAGTATATTACGGACTATCATAAAATTTTGCAATTTGGGGATCAGACGCAGAGAGCATAGAGGAGGCGTAGAAGCTCATGATGAAAGGCTGAAGGTGAAAAAACAAGAAAACAAGATACAAGATACAAGAATACAGGAAATTGAATACAAAATATTCGAATATTCTGCCTATCCATAATACTGTCCTGAAGGGACAGTTGAATCTGACCAGCGACATTTATCGCTGGGTAAAAATTAACGCATCCATCCAATCCGTGCCGCAGGCACGGAATGAAAAGAAGTTGGGAGTACATACCAGGAAGCAGTCAAAAGATTCCCGACTCCCTGAGCCTCTGCGCCCCTGTTCCTCTGAGCCATGAGCCTTTGCGCCTCTGAGCCCTTGAGCCCCTGATCCTTTCCTTTTCCCTTTTCCCTTTAGCCTGTTTTCACCGCATTAAAATCATCTTTTTAGTCTCCAGAAATCCCTCCGCCTCCAGTTTATACA
>JAFGSO010000458.1 GCA_016934605.1 Calditrichota bacterium
ATGGTATACGTTATATAGTCTCCCAGAATAACGGGATCCTTATCATCGGAGCCGGATATGGATAGATCCGCACCGGCGGGACGTTCCCACATGAATACATCGGATTCAGAAATAATAGCGGGATTTGGGTCTTCATCGTCGTACCAGACAATCCGGTCTCCACATGCCCGAGGTCCAAACTCATCTTCCGCCGCATCTGATATCAACGCCAGGGTACCCCATATCGCATTGTGAAATTGATACAGGTAAATATCCCAGTTGCCATTTCGATCATCAGCAAATACCAGATTATCTCCCCAGATGTGGGGATCACATTGATCAGGTTTTACCGCCATATTTCTTTCCATTAGGGGTGTTATTGGCCATTCCAGATGTTTCAAACTACCATAATAATAAAAATAGTAAAGCATGTAAATATCCCAGTTGCCATTGCGGTTATCTTCCCAGAAGATTCTTCTTCCAGACATTTCCGGATTTCGTTGCTCATAGATATCCGTACAGACATCCAGAATTTCCTGATTATAGAACTGGTAGAGATAAATATCTCCGTATGCCCCTGTCTGAAATGCAATTCCGTATTCTGAGATGGATGGATGAAACTGTTGTCCCATGGCATCATCTGTAATTTGTATCTCATTAATATTCGCCATATCATAGAAAAACAGGTTGGAGCTGGCAGGTCCGCCTCTTTTATCGATGTAAACCAGGGAATCTCCAAAAATATCCGGTTCCGTCTGATCTCCGGAATAATCAATCAGCGGATAATCATTGAGATGGGGATATAACATATTATAATTATAAATATCCCAGTTTCCGTTTCTATGGTCTGCCCATACCACTCTGTGTCCGGAAATTCTCGGGCGACTTTTCGTGCTGCCATCAGTCGTAATTTGCGTTACAGTACTGTCCGGAATATGATACAGATAAATATGCTGCTCGGTAACGGTGCGATTGTCCAGCCATACAATCCAATCTCCGTCCATATCTGCGTAATATTGACAATAGGGGGCATCAGAAACGTGAGTTATCGGTGTTTGAGCTGCTACCTGAAACAATAAAAAAATTACCGGAATAAATGTGAAACAAACCAACTGAATCGGATTATTTCGCAACATGGCATTCCTCCTCTGAATTCATTATGGGATTTATTGAAAAAAACTTGTCGTCAGAAATGAATGCCTGTTGCTCTCACCAGATTAACAATCTGTTGATTGACCTGAATTTGCAGGCCATTACTGTACTTGAGCCGTCAGTTCTGCATACGTGAGTGGATGTTTGGGAAGAACAGGATGCGAAAATGGAAGAAGATTCGTTATCGCTTTCATGATATCATCGTCGCATGAAAACTCGTAGCAACTTTATTAATATAAAAAGATTCGACAACAACTCCAAAAATATACAAAAAATTGACAATTTTTCTGTGATGACGGACAATTAAATTCAGGTTCTATCTCAAATAATGGAAGAATCCGGTATTTCTGATTCAAAAAAAGCCCTTCTGACGGAGAAGAAGGGCTTTTTAATAAGCATATCAGGTATTTTTTGTATTAACCTGCTGAATTCACAAATTTAACCGCCACGGCTCCAGGACACTCAGAATAAAGCAGGACAAAAACAAAGCGGTAAATGAAATATTTACAATCATAAACCCTTTTAATTCATTTATTTTAATATCTTTATGTCTTGGTGGTTATGAATTTTCCCGGTTAAAATCCCATATTTTCAGTCTGTTTATATCCTTCAGGAAAATCAAATGTTCCGGCAGGTGCTGTTCCCTCCCTGAATTCTATAAGTTCGCTGCTGGATTTTATTTCCTGACCCATCATCATCATGGAAGTTTCTGTTAACACAGGGATTCCTTCAATTTTTTTCAATTCGCTCATCATATCTCCCATAAAACCCTGCGTTCCGGACTGCATTCCCATCATGGCTGCGCTTAACTGTCCGTATAGATCCTCGTCCATCTTAATTTCCTTGGTGGCCCAAATTTGGGTTGTTGTGGTACCCATCATCATTTTCATGGTCTGAATATATTTCTTGCAATTCCATTCACCGATTTTTTTTGTTTCGCTGGTTGGGGTCACAGTCACCTCAACGTTTGTCATTCCTCTGGCCATGTCCATCATAGCCTGCTTGTCCTTTTCAGACATGTCTTCGCCCATTTCCTTCTGCATTTCTTTACTCATTTTTTCTCCAAAATCCAGGGGCATTACCACATACTCTTTCTTTTCATGATCCAGCATATAAATCTTCTTTTCATCCAGTCTCATAATAATACTTTTCCCCGGCTCATCTGAACGAATTTTATCCTTTGAAAGCCAGGTGGTTCTTACCTGATCGGTCGGTTCCTGGGTCTGACCCATGAACTGCATACCACCCTGATGGACTTTCTGCTTCATAAAAATATCGGCATGAACCAGACTGACGAAAAAAAACAAACAAATCAGAAAAATGCTTAAAATACCGGTTTTAATAAATTGCATGGCTTCTCCTTTCCAGTAATTATGTGATACTCTGATATTCATAACACAAGTTTAACTGACAGATAAATTTAAATACCCTGTGGTTTAAATGAATGTTTTTTTTCAATATTCATAATATTTTCAGAATTTTAACGGCGGTCTGTAATTTTTCTAACAATAAGTTCATAGTGCAGGTCACAAATCAGATTGGATCATCCCTTTAGCATCACCGGAACAGCGTCATAATAGCAGCAATAAACATAACAACGAAAAGGAAGTTTTTAATTTTATGTTCCTCAATGTTCCTTAGAATATATGTTCCGGTAAATGCTCCGATAACCATTCCGGCAGCAATAATAGCTGCCAGCAAATAATCCACATGATTGAGATATGCATGTTCCACAGCACCAAATATTGAAGTGATCAGTATCATAAAAATTGATGTGCCCACTGCTACTTTAGCCGGCAGGAGAACACCAACAATAAGGACCGGGGTGTTCAAAAACCCCCCGCCTATTCCCAGAAGTCCGGAGAAAAACCCGGCAATAATTCCCAGGAAAATCAGTGAAGGAATGCTGCAGCGGGCACCATTGGCAGTTTTACATGTTATAAAGGGTGGTATAAAATTGATTTTTTTGAAGCCTTTGGCTATATAATTATAGGGGGAATTTGTTGGAATTTTCAGAGTAAGCATCAGATAGAATACAATCAGAAGAAAGATGATCTTGAGTAGAAAATCAGGAAAAATGCCGGTAAAAAGGGCTCCTATGAGAACCCCGGCAACTGCCCCTGTTTCCATAACAATGCCGATTCGGAAATTGACAAATTCATTTATAACATTTCCCCAAGTGGCCACGGCTGTGTACGGTACCATAGCCAGCAGCATGGTACCGGCAACGTATTTTATTGGTAAATCAAAGATCAAAATCAGAAAGGGAATCAGAAGAACGCCTCCACCCAGTCCCACCAGCGCACTGGCCGCGGAAGTGAAAATAGAAATAAAAAAGATGAGAATGTAGTTCACGCAGATCCTGAAATAATTTTACCGAAGAAATAATAGGACAAATTTTAAAGATTATCAAGATGAATCTGGAATTCATATACAGGTTAGTGGGTAATGGGTAAAGGGGAGAATGGATTCAGGAATCAGGAGTCAGGGGTCAGGTTTTTGGAAAAGGGAAAAGGGAAAAGGGAAAAGGGATAAAGAAGGCTCAGAGGCGCAAGGGCACAGAGGCTCAGGGGAGAATGGATTCAGGAATCAGGAGCCAGGAGTCAGGTTTTTGGAAAAGGGAAAAGGGAAAAGGGAAAAGGGATAAAGAAGGCTCAGAGGCGCAAGGGCACAGAGGCTCAGGGGCACAGAGGCGCAGGGGCACAGAGGCGCAGGGGCACAGAGGCTCAGGGGAGAATGGATTTAGGAATCAGGAGCCAGGAGTCAGGATTATGGAAAAGGGAAAAGGGAAAAGGGATAATGGATAAAGAAGACTAAAGGCGCAAGGGCACGGAGGCTCTGTGCCCCTGAGCCTTGAGTCTTGCCTCATTCCAGTGCTTGCTCCAGATCGGCAATCAGATCGTCGGCTAATTCAATTCCGACTGATAACCTGAGCAGACCATCGCCCACCCCGATGGCGAGCCGTTCTTCCGGCGTTAAATAAACATGGGAAGCAGAAGCCGGGTGAGAAATGAGAGTGGCAACATCTCCCAGGCTGACGGTAAACTGAATGAGTTCAAGTTTCTGCATCACCTTCTTGGCTTCCGCAAAACCGCCCTTGACTTCAAAAGACAGCATCCCGCTGAAACCGTAAAAATGTTTCCGGTTAAATTTATACTGCGGATTCGTTGGAAGTCCGGCATAGTTGACTTTATCGATTTTA
>JAFGSO010000459.1 GCA_016934605.1 Calditrichota bacterium
ATATATCGATAAAGTCGATCAACTGGGTGGTTCTGTCCCGGCAGTTAAACAAAAATATTTCCAGAACGAGATTGCCCGGAGCGCCTATAATTATCAACAAAAAATCGAAAATGAAGAAGAGATAATCGTGGGGGTGAATAGATTCAGGCTGGATAAAGAACCTCCCCAGCCGGTACTGGAAATGGATGAACAGATTGCGGCAAGACAAACAGAGCGCCTGCGGAATTTGCGTATCAGGAGGGATAATCAGAACGTGACAAATAGTCTGAAGAAATTGAAGGATGCAGCCCGCGGTAACGAAAACCTGATGCCTTTGATAATCGATGCAGTGGAAAAGTATGCCACTGTGGGTGAAATATCCCATGCACTCCGCGAGATATTCGGTGAGTTTCAGGAATAAATTTAACAGCAGAATTCTGCCTGTATTTTAAAATAGAAACTGTTGAAAAATGTATCTGACATCGTAAAATTATCCTGAATGTGTCATCTCGGATCTGATTCGCTTAACCGGTGGACAGATCTGTTCGGCAGAGCCGTCCTGATGGAGGCTTTATTTAGCATTAAGTACTGATATTATTGATCTTACATCTGTTCATCTTTATTCTTGGATCCCGAGCATTTTCATTTTCGACCAGAAATAAGAAACTTTTTTCGTATTTTTCAGAAGTTTCAGAATATGTATTTACCATACATCGTTCTGATATTATATTGGAATGATAATTAAATTTTTTTCTATGGAAGATCATTGGCAGATTCCGGTTGACGGATCACATAGTATAAACATTTTTTATTATCCTTCAATCGATAGTACCAATACCAGGGCAGTATCGCTGGCAAGGGAGGGAAAGCCGGAATGGACGGTGGTTTTTGCTTCGGAGCAAACGGCAGGAAAAGGCCGGATCAACAGGATCTGGTGGAGCCCGCCGGATCTTGGTTTATGGTTCTCCGTTATTCTCCGTCCCAAAATTCGGGTGAAGTCCGTGAATCTGCTTAACCTGGCTCTTGCCCTTACCATTCGATCTTTTATCGAAAAGCTGGTAACAGAAAAACTGCCGGAAAATCCTCCGCGGATTCAGGTAAAGTGGCCGAATGATATCCTGCTGGAGGGAAAAAAAATATGCGGTATTTTGCTTGAAAGCGAAATTACACCACAAAAGATTAAGTATATTGTTGCTGGCATCGGATTGAATGTGAATCAGGGCAGAGACGATTTTCCGGCGGATCTCAGTTCCAGGGCGATTTCCATAAAAATGGTTACCGGCGAAAATTATGTTATTTTCCGGCTTCTAACACAGTTTCTTAAATATTTTTACAATGATTTCAATCAATTAAGAGAAAAGAAATTTAATTATATTGTTTCTGAATATGAAAATCATTTAGCTTTCACCAATCAGTATGTGGAAATTCATCTGCAAGACAAAGTGATTGCAGGCGTCCAGAAAGGAATCGATCCTGCTGGTAATCTGGTGCTGTCGGGTTCACAAGGTGATGTAATTGTAACTGCGGGCGATTTATGGGGATTTACAGAAGGGAACTCGGATGATTCTGACCATTGATATCGGGAATACACAGATTGAACTGGGTATTTTCAGGGCGGGGGAGCTGCTGAAAAGCTGGAGGATTTCTTCCAATACAGACCGTACCGAAGATGAATATATGGTCTATATCAACCATTTCCTGAATAGCAGCAGCATCAGCCCGGGCGGAATCCAGGGAGTATGCCTGGCATCTGTGGTTCCCAATAAGACCTTCATTTTTGAGAAACTGTGTGAAAAATATTTGAATATTCCGCCGATAATCGTCAGTCCGGAGCTGGAACTTGGTATAAAAATACGTTATGATGATCCGTCCATGGTAGGCGCAGATCGTATCTGCAATGCGGTGGCGGCTTATGAGAAATATCGCCGGGCGGTAGTAATTGTGGACCTTGGAACGGCGACGACGCTTGACGTGGTGAATGGAAAGGCGGAATATTTGGGCGGAATCATTTCACCGGGAATTGAAACCACCGCCTGGGCCCTTTACCAGCGTGCAGCCAAACTGCCTAAGATTGCCCTGGACTTTCCGCCCAGAGTTATCGGAAGAACGACGGAGCACAGTATGCAAGCCGGAATAATGCTTGGTACTGTTAAAATAGTAGATGGCCTGATAGAAGATATTATTCAGGAGCTGGGTGAAAAACCGCGTGTTATTTCTACCGGCGGACTGGCCCGTCGAATTCAGCCCCGGACCCGCTATATTGAAGATTATTTACCGCATCTGGTGCTGGAAGGATTATATCTGATTTATCAGAAAAATAATTCTGATAAATCTCACTAAATTATTTGAAATTGCATACTTATATTCATAAATTGATAAAAAATTTTTCTGAAAAATGGTTGAAGATAAATATCTGAAGCTGGTTATTAATGCACCTGACCGGGAGCTGTTCTCTTATCTCCAGCAGAATATTGTTCATGAAGATATTGAGATGTTTTATTTTCCGGAGCTTAGCGGAATCGAGGAATTCATTTCACGAATCCGTCCTCACCTTTTTCTCACCGTCATTCATTCTCAACTGATGCTGAATGAAAAATTTCAGGTATTCTTCAAATCGCCACTGTTCCAGGATACCAATATTATTTTTATACTTTCTGACAACATCTCCCTGAGCCGCTTGCAGGGCCTGGGAGATCTGAATAAATCGATTATATTCAAAGAAGGGACACCGCTGGAAATAGTTCTTCATAATATCAAGGCTATTCTGAAAAAAGAAAGAACTGATCTGGAACAATTCAGCAGTCGGGAATATTCGGAAAACCTGCTAAAGTGCGCTAAAATCATCAATAGTGAAAACCGGATTGACAGTCTATTCGAAAAATTGATTCATTTTCTGCCTAAAATTCTGCCCTATGATTATATTTCAATCTTCTATTTCGATCCGGAATTAAATCAGATCCGAAATTTCAATCAGTTTATTCCTCCTCATCGCCGAAACAGTGCTGTTCTGACACCCAATCTGGAAAAACTGGCATCGGTCTGGATTAAAAAGGAAAAATTTTTCAAAGTCAATTCTTCGGAAGATCCGAATTTATTTAAGAAACTTTCTGAATGGGGATGGAATGTAAAACAGATCTACTTCTTCCCCATTCTGAACCAGAAACTCCCGCTTGGCGGTATGATTCTTGGCCAGGTCAATCTTCTGAGAAAAGGTAAAACCAGTACCTCATTCCTCAGGGAAATCAATGAGCTTATCGGATTGAAGCTCTATAATCTACTGCTGATGGGGAAAAGTGCCGAATCAAAAGATGACTTTACCGAACAACTGGTTCATAATCGTTTTTCCGAAGAGTCGGTGCTTCAACTATCCTGCAAAAAACTGAACTCTGTGTCAAAATCCGAAAATACAATTTTCTGGCAGATTAACCGGGGTTTTGGATTTTTATTTCCAAAATACAGTTATAGCACGGAAGAGAAAGCTTCATGGAAATCCCTGGAAAAAACTGTGCTTTTTCTGTCACGAAATTCAAAATTCAATCAGACCCTCAGCAATGACAAAGTGGTTATCATAGACAATGTTTATGAAAGCGACCAGTTCGACAAATCCACGTTGGATACCTTCCGTAAGCTGGACTATCATCATATAATTGTGGCACCAATCTGCCTGCAAAAAGAAGAAGTGGGTGTATTTGTCCTTAACAGAACTGCCGGGAGACCGGTATTTACTTCATGGGAAGTCAGCCAGATTTCGCTCCTGGTGGACAAAATCAAGAAAGTATTGGAAGATACCTATATCGTCAAGGAAGCGAATTTAAAGCTCAGGCAGCTGTCCCGGATCTTTGAACTGGGCAATGAGATAAAACTGGAACTCAATCTTGAAGATATTCTGGACAGGATTACCAAAAGTATTCGCAAGACTCTGGGCTGGAATGATGTAGCTGTTTTGCGCTTCGATGATTTTCAGAAGCAATACCGAACAATCAGTAAACTGGGATTTGACAAGAGCGAAGATCTGCCTATCAATCTCAGCCAGACGATCGGACAGAAAGAGGTTGATTCTTTCCTGATGGATTGTCAGAAGCTCAGCCATTCTTATTTCTATGACAGCAGTCCGCTTGATCTGGGCGCTGGCGAGAATGGATTTTTTGATAATGTGATTACGGAGTGGAAGAATCAGGATCTGTTGCTTATTCCGATAGAATCCCGGCAGAAGAGGCATGGTTTCCTGGTGGTGAGAGATCCTGTGGAACGTCTGAAACCTACCGAAGATAAGATAATATCGCTGGAATATTTTGCTAACCAGGCGGCAGTGGCAGTTGAAAATTCCTCCTTGTATGAAAGCCTGCAGATATCAGAGGAACGTTACCGTGCTCTGGCTGAAACCATGACACTGGGGCTGGTGACGGCTACACTGGATGGTAATATTGTCTATATTAATCCGGCTTTCGAGAAACTGGTTGGCTTTAATCAGAAAAATCTCCTCGATAAACCCCTTATCCAGTATTTTTCGGAGGATAGTCAGAAAAAACTTGCTGAGATGGCTCTGCAGGTGATGGATGATCAAGAATTGAAAAAGAGAAACATCGATAATATTGAGCTGGAACTGATTTCCTCCGGGGGTGAGATGATTCCGGTATCAACCTATGTCTTCCCTTTCATCCGTCAAAAAGGAAATGAAGGATACTTTCTTGTTCTCAATGATCTGAGAGTTGTTAAGAAGCTGGAAAGATTGAAAGCGGACTTCAACTCCATGATTGTTCACGATCTCCGTTCCCCCCTGAATGTGATCCAGGGCTTCATTGAGCTGATTCGGACAAAAGTGGTGGGGGAAATTAATACCGAGCAGGAAGAATTACTGGATATCGCCAAGGAAAATGTCAAAAAAGTGCTGAATCTGGTGGATAACTTCCTGGTGGCCTCCAAAATGGAAGTCGGAAAATTCGGAATTGAACCCAAGATCTCCGAATTAAATTCCATTGTTGAGCGTATTGTGGAAAATCACCGGGTCCTCCTGAAAAACAAGAAAATACAACTGGAAACAAAACTTAATTCCAATCTGCCATTACTCTATTTCGATGGACTTCGTATAGAACAGGTGATGAATAATCTGCTGAGTAATGCCGTCAAACATACCAAAGAGGGTACCGGTATTACTGTAATGACCGATATTTTTTCCAAAGAGATCAAAGGTGAAAAAAAACTGTTTGCCCGTATCGGAGTCCAGGATATGGGTCCCGGAATAGACTCTGATAAACTGAATACTGTTTTCGAAAAATATGAACAGGTTGATTCGGAGATGACGCCAAAGTCGTCCGGTACAGGACTGGGCCTGGCTATCTGTAAGGAAATAGTGAATCTCCATGGTGGTGAAATCTGGGTGGAAAGTGAAAAAAAGAAGGGAAGTACTTTTTATTTCACTCTGCCAATAGAACCTTCCATAGAAAAAGTCCTGAAATAGAATCAGATCTAATTCTCCCATCATTTAAATCATCCATTTTCTTTATTTGAAATCAGAGGAAATAATCAGTATTTTTAATCCTGATCTGCGCTTTATATTGTAATTTAAGTTTAATAATCGAATGCGATTATTCATCGCAAAGTGCAGAGAAAAGGCAGTTATTCTGCATTGCAGTGCTGAAAGGGAACGAATTTCTGCTGTTTTATAACCGAAGGAATTAAAGGTGGCCCCAAAAGCAACCATCGATAACAGTACCACTCCCCTGATGGAACAGTATCTGAAGATAAAGTCGAAACATCAGGACAAAATCCTTCTGTACCGCATGGGGGATTTTTACGAAACATTTTATGAAGATGCCCGGATTATCAGTAAGATTCTGGGAATTGCTCTCACCAAACGCTCACATGGAAAAACATCGGATGTACCGCTGGCCGGATTTCCCTATCATGCACTGGAATCGTACCTTCCTAAACTGATTCAGGCCGGCAAAAAAGTGGCCATCTGTGAACAGGTGGAAGATCCTAAACTGGCAAAAACAGTAGTCAAACGGGAGGTCATCGAGGTGGTGACTCCCGGAACGACCATGTCTGATAAATTGCTGGACCTGAAAAATAATAATTTTCTGGCTGCTGTGGCAATTGAAGGGCAGGATGCCGGAATCAGTTACTGCGATATCTCTACCGGTGAATTTTATGTCAGCGAAGTCTCTCTGGAACAGATGCTCGATTATTTTCATCAAATATCTCCCAAGGAGATTCTGGTTACAGCCTCCCATTTTGACCAATTCAAACAATTATTTGAGAAACGGGTACCCTCCATCCTTTCCAGACTGGATGACTGGATTTTCAGCAGATCCTATGCTTATGAATCACTGGTGCAGCACTTCAGGACACCTAACCTCAAAGGTTTTGGAATCGAGGAGCTGAATCTGGGAGTAACTGCTGCGGGAGCCATACTCCATTATGTCAAGGAAAACTATCAGAGCAAAATCTCTCACCTCAACCGGATATCTTATCTGCAGCTGCAGGAATATATGCTGCTGGACAGCACTACCAGGCGAAATCTGGAGATTACCTATTCCATGCTGGGAGAGCGTTCTGAGGGAACCTTGATTTCGATTATTGATCATACCATCACTCCGATGGGTGGACGGCTGCTGCGACGCTGGATCCATCATCCGCTCACCAGACTGAAAAGCATTGAAGAGCGTCTGAGCCGGGTAAATGCTTTCTATGAACAGACAAGAGTTCGAAAGGATTTCCGAAAACTGCTGGAAGAAATTGCGGATCTGGAAAGGCTGATCGGCAGAATATCTACCGGCCGTGCCACTCCGAGGGACCTGATTGCTCTGAAAAACTCCCTGCTCCTTGTGAATCCCTTGAAAGATATTCTCCAGTCTCAGGCGGATCCCATGCTGTTCTTTTTTGTGGAAGGCCTGGAAAATGTAGATGATATCATCCGCCTGGTTGAAAGTGCTATTGTAGATGATCCTCCCCTGGTGCTTACCGATGGGGGTATCATCAGGAAGGGGTACAACGAAGAGCTGGACGAATACCGCACCGTAAGCCGTGATGGTAAAGACTGGCTGGTGAAAATACAGCAGGAAGAACGTGAAAAATCCGGTATTGCCGGATTGAAACTGGGCTATAACAAAGTGTTCGGTTACTACTTTGAAGTGACCAGGAGCCATCAGGCGAAGGTCCCCGATTATTTTATCCGCAAACAGACGCTGGTAAATGCGGAACGGTATATCACACCGGAGCTGAAGGAGTACGAAGAAAAAATTCTGGGAGCCGAGGAAAAGATTTCTGAGCTGGAATACCGGCTTTTTCAGGAAGTCCGCGATAAAATAGCCACATACGGAAAAAAAATCCAGCGAAATGCTGAACTGATTGCCGAGCTGGATTGCCTCTCCTCACTGGCTGAAGTAGCCGTACGCCATAACTACGTCCGGCCGGAGATGCATGAGGGGGACGCTATCAATATCGTAGCCGGAAGGCACCCGGTGGTGGAAAAACTGCTACCACCCTCTGAGCCTTTCATTGAAAACGATACCGAATTGAATAACAGTGACACACAGATTATGATTCTTACCGGCCCCAATATGGCCGGAAAATCAACCTATCTGCGGCAGGTTGGATTAATATCTCTGATGGCTCAGATTGGTAGTTTTGTACCGGCCAGGAAGGCCTCCCTGAGTATCGTGGATCGTATTTTCACCAGGGTAGGAGCTTCCGACAACCTGGCATTCGGGGAAAGCACTTTCCTGGTGGAAATGCTGGAAACCGCCAATATACTGAACAATGCTTCCCCCCGCAGCCTGGTAATCCTGGATGAAATCGGACGCGGCACTTCCACTTTCGATGGGCTATCGCTGGCCTGGGCGGTTACAGAATATCTGCATAATAATAAAAAAATGGCTGCCAAAACTCTTTTTGCCACACATTACCATGAGTTAACGGAACTTGAGCTGCTCTATCCGAAAATAAAAAATTACAGGGTTATGGTGAAAGAGGTGGAGGATTCGGTCATATTTTTACGTAAGATAGAACGCGGCGGTATTGATAACAGCTATGGGATTCATGTTGCCAAAATGGCCGGCCTTCCGCTGGAAATTATAGAAAGAGCCAAGGAGGTTTTATATAATCTGGAAGCGAATGAAATGTCTCCGAATCGGGTACCGCGGATAGCCGGCAGACGATCCGGAAGTGCATCAGACCGCAATCAGCTGAGCCTGCTGGAACTGATGAAGAAGTCTCCGGTGGAAGAAGAACTGGAAAAGATGGAAATTAACAATATAACTCCGCTGGAAGCCCTGTTAAAATTGAATGAATTGAAAAATATGCTAAAGAACAGCTGAGTTTTATGAATTTCTTCAATCTAAATTTACCTGCGAAGGCAGTTCTGCTTCTGGGAATACTACTGATCTTCGTCTCAAGCGTGCGGTCGCAATCCGAGATGATTGAATCTGCCAAAAAAGACTATCTCTCGGGAGATTATTCCAATTTTTCGTCCAAAATGCGAGAGATTCTTGACTGGAATATTGAGGATCCCACCAAGGAAATTCTGGAAGGGCTTTTTCTTCTTCAGGATAATGATCTTAACAAAAGAAGAATTGCCGGCAAACTGATTCAAAAGAACGTCCCCCGTCTGAGAAACGATCCGTTTTCGGATTTTGCCATGGGAATACTGTATAAGAAACAGAATAACCATAGCCATGCGAAAAAGTATTTCGAGAGAGCGATTGGAAAAAACGATCGCATGATTGCGGCACTCATAGAACTGGGAGAATATCATTTCCGGGAGATGCTGAAATATTACAACAGATATACCGACACTGAAATTCCAATGTCCTACCGGGATTATGCATTGGAGGATTACGATTATGCTGTCAGTTATCTCAGACGTGTACTTCGTTATGATCCAAAAAATAAAGAAGCGGCATACCTTCTGGGAAATCTCTACTACGAGCAAAATGAAATGGTTTATATGAAGCAGCTTTTCCAGGATATGCTGCAGTATTATCCCAGGGATCGGAATCTGAATCTGTTCCTGGGTCTGGTCTGTTTGAGAAATCGCGAATATCTGGAGGCATCCCAATATTTCGGCAATGCACTGGCTGTAATGAATGATGAGGAAAAGGATGGCTTCTTTAATCCCGAGTATCTGAGGAGAGACCGGAAAGATAATTCCCATGATACTCTGATTGCGCATTTCTGGAGTCAGCGCGATCCAATGTTCCTGACCGGAGAAAATGAACGGCTGCTGGAACATTTCGGACGATATGCTTATGCCAATCTGCGTTTCAGCGTCCCAAAACTGGAAGTGGAAGGCTGGAAGACAGACCGCGGCAAAACCTATATCCGTTACGGAAGGCCTTCTTACATAGTGGAATACGGGAAATCCATGGAACTCTTCCAGGGTCTTTATCCCCCCATGCAAATATGGGTTTATCCGGAGTTTCAACTTGCTTTTTCTGATGAGTTCTGGAACGGTCTCTTTCAGTTCACGCAGCCGGGTCTGAATACCAAATCGATGTTCAAGGAACGGACAATCATCAACTACAGTCTGGTTGCCGAAGACGTTTTCAGGACAGTGCCGGAAAAGTTTGATTTCTCTCTGCCAGGTGGTGTTTTTGAAACTTCTTATCAGATTAAATTTTTCAAATCTCAGGAAAAAACGGAAGCAATGCTGGCCTTTTCACTTCCTGTTGAGGAAACTCTTTACTATCCCAGGCAGAAATTTCAGGCGGGTTTATTCCTGCTGAATTCAGAAAAATTGCCATTTGTTCGTTTTAAAGAAGATTTTGATCTGAACCTGGAGAGAGACTCGTCCCGTATTATTGCGGATCAATTGGTGAAATCCCTGAGTTTCAGGCACACTGACGGAACTTTCCAGTATTCATTTGAAATTATGAATAATACACTGGAAAAGAATTTTATTGACCGTCAGAAGATGTCCATACCCGCTTACGGCTCAGATACGCTCATGATTTCAGATATTGTACTGGCGGATGAAATTTTGCCGCAGGCAGATTCTTCTCAAATTATTTCCTGCTATACCCGGAACGGCCTGAACATTCTTCCCAATATTTCTCAATATTTTATGCAGAATGACACTCTTCTGGTCTATTTTGAATTATATAATCTGGATTTA
>JAFGSO010000460.1 GCA_016934605.1 Calditrichota bacterium
ATCCGGGCCAGATAACTGGAACCATATCCACCGTCAAATGAACCGACTTTCGGCCCGGTCTGGCCAAAAACAGCATTGTCGGCTGCGATTGTCAGATCACACAAAACATGAAGTACATGACCACCACCGATGGCATAGCCTGCTACCATAGCGATAACCGGTTTGGGACAGCTTCGAATCATTCGCTGAAATTCCAGGACATTCAGACGATTCACGCCTTTTTCATCAGTATAACCGGAATCGCCCCGGATTTTCTGGTCGCCTCCTGAACAAAATGCCTTGTCACCCTCCCCTGTCAGAATAATCACTCCGATATTTTGATCTTCCCAGGCATCGCGTAAGGCCGCAATCATCTCACTGACGGTGAGCGGCCGAAAAGCATTGCGGACTTCAGGCCGGTTTATGCTAATCCTGGCAATCCCCTCTGCCTTGTCATATTTAATGTCAGTGAATTTTCCCGCTGTATTCCATACAATAAAATCCATGCCTGTCCTCCTTAATAACCTCTATTTTCCCAGAAATTTTTTAATTTCTGTCACATATTTTTTTTCATTTTCAATATGAATGGTATGTCCACTGTTTTCGATAATTTCAGTTCTGATATTTTTGCTCAGCGCAGACATCTGAGATGATATGTTACGAAATTTTTGATCCTTTTCTCCCACCAAAAGTAAAATTGGGACAGAGACTCTCTCTAAATCCTTCCAGAGGGAAGGTTGAACTCCCGTACCCATGCGACGCAGCGAAGCTGCCAGGCGATTTGGATCATTATTTTTCCGTTGCTCTATTATATTCGGGAAATCAGGATTTGTTTTCAGTGCCGAAAAAATTGGCTGATTATACCAGAATTTTAAAAAGAGATCCATTCCCTGTTTTTCCAGGAAGGTTGCCAGTTCTTCATCCCGGATACGCCGAAGTTTCCTGTCCTGCGGCGATTTCAATCCGGGTGAGGCTGATTCCAGTATTACTTTTTTAAACCGATCAGGAAAGCGAACTGCCAGGTAGAGTGCCAGTCTGCCACCCATAGAATATCCAATCAGATGCGATTGCGCAATATTCATATCATTCATCAGACGAATTATTTCTCCGGCCGTTTCGGGCATGGTGTAGCTTGCCTCCTCCGTGACGACAGTATTTCCGTGTCCTGGCAGGTCCAGAGAGAGGCAATAGTAGGAATCTTTCAGATGGGATGTTACACTTTTCCAGCTTTCAGCTGATCCCATAAAACCATGCAGCAAAATAATAGCGGGATTTTTCGGCGAACCGTGCTGTTGATAACACCATTTTATGAAAGGCATAACCTCACTTCAATTTGTCCAGTTCAGAAATTATCCGGCTGAAGATATCGCTGTGAAGCCTATAGTTTTCCTGTCGGTCTGTACGAATTTCGATTATAGCGGATGAACCGGAGTTAATAAGAGATTTATATATATCCAGAAAATCAGCCTTATTCGCAGGGAGATGATAATCGATTCCGAACATCCGGGCGGCATGCTCAAAAGTCAATGTATGTGGAGTCGCGAAAAATTTTTCAAAGACATTTTCAAAACCGGCAATCGGCAAAAAGGAAAAAATTCCCCCTCCCCTGTTATTTATCACTATCAGAATCAGAGGTAAATCCGACTCTTTCACCTGAGACAATGAATTCAGATCATGGAGGAATGCCAGGTCGCCCATAATCGCCGTCGTTGGTTTATTGAGCCCTCTGCTATAGCCGACTGCTGTTGAAATAGTACCATCAATTCCACTTACACCGCGGTTTCCGGCAATGGAAATTCCGTTGCACCCGGAATCTCCCATCATATCCATCTCGCGGATGGGAAGGCTGTTGCCCAGAAAAAGCCCATGCCCGGGGGGAATATTCTGTGAAATCAGACGCGACACCGCCGGTTCGGAGAGAGCAGATCCCTGGCATAAACTTTTGTCAATCAGTTCATGTAATCTCCTGGTTGATTCTCTGAAATAATTCATCAGCGGTTTATCCATTGCTGTGCCTAATTCAGGAATTGCCTGTAATAGAAAAGTATTCATATCCGCCTCGATGCGCCAGGTTACCCGATGCATGGGATCGCTGCGGTAAGGGTGATTGTTGATAAGGATATAATGTGACGGGGCAAGCTGATCCACGAACTGCAGATACCTCTTCGAGGCAGGCTGTTCACCAAGATGGACAATGGTATCTGCATTTATCCGGGAAACCGTGTCAGGAGCAAGCAGCATCAGATCGAAATAGGTTACCAGATTATCAAGATGGTTTCCCAGGCGGTGACCGGAAAGAATATCCGCGAAAACAGGCCATCCTGATCTTTGGGCAAATTGAGCAACCAGTTCATAATCTACCTCAGGATTCATCCGTCCAAGAACCAGCAAGCCTCTTGTGGACTGGTTCATGATTTCAGAAAATTGCTTCAAATCCTCCCGGGCAGGACTTTTTTTCATCTGATGATAGACCGTCGCAGGATTCGAATCCTGTTGCCATTTCTCCAGTTGCCCGAGATAAGATTTCGATATATTCCGGGAGAGGGGAGCCAGAGGTTCGCGAAACTGGCAATTCAGATGAACTGGACCGCGGGGATGGGACACTGAACGATGGACTAGTTGATCTACCGTCGTTAATACCAGGGAAGGGGGTATTTCTTCCGTCGGACAGGGCAGATCGAAACTCCAGCGGACATATTCACCGAAAAATTTTGATTGCCGGATAGTCTGATTAGCGGCGGTTTCAATTTTTTCGGGAGGGCGATCTGCAGATAATACAATCAGTGGCACATTATCCAGAGACGCCTCCACAACTGCAGGCATATAATTCGCAATAGCTGTTCCTGAAGTACATATAAGAACAGCTGCTCTGCCTGTGCCCCGGGCATATCCCAGAGCCTGGAAGGCGGCCGATCGTTCGTCATAAATAATTGAATGTTCTGCTCCTGGGTTCCGTGCCACAGCGACTGTGAGCGGTGTGGACCGGGAACCGGGAGATATCAGAAAATAATTTGATCCGTTCCGAATGAGTTCTTCAATGAGCAAAGAACCCCATAAGATGTTCAGATTTTCATGAAAAATGGTCATAAAATTTTCAGGATTTGGGTATAATTCATGATTTTATTTTCAATTTCCTGCCATTCCTTCTCAGGTTGTGAGCCTTCCACAATACCTGCGCCGGCATAAGTAGTCAGTTTTTTGCTCTGTAAAACTGCCGATCTCAATGCCACTGCGAATTGGGCCCGCTTGAGGCTGAACCACCCGATGGGGGCCGCGTACCAGCCCCGGTCAAAATTTTCCAACCTGGAGATATTCTGGAGTGATTCTTCGCGGGGAAATCCGGCAACGGCCGGCGTGGGGTGAAAATCGTTGATGATACGAAAATCATCAATTTCCGACTTAAGATTCCCCTCGAATCTGGTGAGAATATGCTGAACAAATTCCAGTTTCAACAGGGTTTCCTGGTCGGTCTTTTTCCAATCCTCACATATGTCATTCAATTTATTTTCGAGATACTGCACTACCCAGCGATGCTCCCGGATATTCTTTTCGCTGCTGAGTAAATCCTCACCCAACAAATCATCCTCATCTTCATCCGTCCCCCTCATAATAGTGCCCGCCATGGCATCGCAGAAAATTTGCCTGTCCCGTCTTTCATATAGCATTTCAGGCGTAACACCTAAAAATGACAAATTTCTATCCGGCTGAAAATAAAAACAAAAAGAATTTGAATAACTCCTTTGAAATATATCAAGAAACTTGAGAGGGTCCAGCTTCTTTTTAAACCGGAAGGATGATTTCCTGGCAAGCACTATTTTCTGGTATTTATCTGCCCGAATAGATTGGAGGGCATTTTCCATCATCTGGTTCCATTTATCATAGGATGGTACCTCTACACGACTACGAATTTCATTCTCTCCATCCAATCTGAAGGATTTTTTGGTCTTCCAGGAATCCAGATGTTTAATGATATCTGATTTATCTGAGCGATCTGCAGAACTTTCCAGATTGCATACCAGTAATCCCTCGGTACCTGACTGATGAATTTCGAAGCGTGGAATGATGAACCGAAATTTCCCCATTTTTCTCCATATATCATCTGCACTTGCTTCCGGCTGAAATCTCATTCCTCCAATCCAGCGAAGATCTGAATCCGACCTGACAAGTATGTTTTCCATATTCTGAAAAGCAGCCTGTGAAAATTTTTCAGTATCTGAGCTGATACATCTGATAGCTCCCGAAGTGGCCCATTTCATGTTAACGGAGCGATCGGACCAGAAAAATCTGGGATAAATGGACTGTTGCCTGAGCCAGCCAGAGATATCCGGGGATGAGAATTCCTGAGTCAGTCTTCGAATCGAAACTATCCCGTTCCGATTCGGTTTATCATCTTTTTGAAAATTCCCAATTTTCTCCCGAAGACTTTTTCGGGCATGCTCAAAATCGGTCATCTTCGTTTCCACAATTCATTTTTCAATTTTATCCCCACGATAGATGGATGCAATTCCAAGAGACATCGAAAAAAATTCCACATTCCCGAAACCCGCTTCGATTAAAAGACGGCAAAAATCCCATCCATAGGGAAAAGTCTCCACTGTTTGATTCAAATAGCGGTATGCCTCCGGATCGCCAGATATGAAGCCTCCTATCCGGGGCAAGATCTTTCTGAAATAAAATAGGTAAAGTGTACGAAGCCAATTGATTTCGGGTAAGGAAAATTCCAAAATCAGGACCCGGCCTTCCGGTTTCAGCACCCTTCGCATTTCACTTAATCCCGCAGGTACATCCAGAACATTTCGGATTCCGAATGCCATGGTAACA
>JAFGSO010000461.1 GCA_016934605.1 Calditrichota bacterium
AATTTTTCTCTGACGATCCGGTATCGTTCTTTTTCCTGATCCACCAGTCGTTTTAAGAAATCGATCTGATCAATATCGCTCCGCAGATTTTCATAAGCTTCTTCGACCTGCTGGTTTATTTTGTCCAGCAGCTTTTTTTCGTCAAGTGTCATCATCTGTATGGCAAATTCCGCCTGCTTCACCTGATTGGATATCCGGCTTCTGTTCCACAACTCCCATTGAAGAGTGATCCCGACACGGTAATAATCCATCCATTCTTTCTGGAAAAAATTAACCCCGGGTTTTCCGTAATGGTAGCTGGCCTGCGCGAATATTTGAGGAAAATGAAGGGACTGTGCAGATTTTTTACGAAATATTTGCGCCTGAATACGGTGCCTCATTTGCGAGAGTTCCGGGCGGTTGTTTAGTGCAGCAGACTGGTAGATATTCATTGAATCGATCATTATTTTAGGGTTTTTCTGTGAAAACGGTTCAATCCCGTGTATTTTTTCCACATTTAAAACATAAGCCATCTGAGTTAAAAAAATTTGCTGCTCATGCGTTAATTTGTTTAACTCGGTTTGGTGGGACAGCACAGCATTGGTCACTTTCAGAGTGTCGAAGGCGCTGGCCTGACCGGCCTGAAAGAAATTTCGCACGGTTTTTAAATCGTTTGTTGCACGTCGAATACTGGAACGCAATACCTCCTGCTGCAACATATTCAATTGCACGGCATAATAAATGTTGTGAATTTGCAGGAATATTTCATTAAGAGCCGTTTGACGCTGAACTTCATTTTCTTTAAGAGATTCTTCAGCAGATTGAATCAGATTAAGCGTTCTGAATCCGGTGAACAGGGGCTGTTGAATCGTCAGGTTTGCATCATAGACATCTTTGGTCCCAGCCTCTATGGCAACTGGCAGAAAAGGTGCTGTGAATTCGGCAACTTGGGAGGTGTAATTGGTGCTGCCGTTGATCAGAAGCCGGGGATAAAGCGATGCTTTCTGAATATCAAGTTCAGTGGCTGCCTGACGAATACGTTGCTGTTGTTGTTGAAGTGAAAAGTTGTTGTTCTCCGCAATCCGAAGAGCCTGCTCAAGGCTCAGATTGGTAACAACTGTCTGAGCTGATAATAATGAACATGAAAAAAAGAACAAAATGAAAACATAGTTGAAGAAGGATTTCATGGTGTAACACCGGTTTTAGGGTTGAATTCCATTCCAGATTAGTTTAAAGATTTCGTTTTTACGGATCTCCAGAAATTTTTCTGAATTGACCTCCACATCCGGGAAAATAATAGAAAGTAGTGGTTCAGTAATAAAAGTATAAATGCACATGGCAATAAGATTCATAAACAAATGACGGGAATCCAGTGCCCGGATTTCCTTTTTCTGGATGGCGTGGTTAATTTTTTTGATGATCCCTTCCGGCAGGAAACCATCATTCTGTAATAAGATATTTTTTATGGTCACCGAAAAATCTTCTCCTCCGCGACGTATTTCCCAAAGAAGAAAACCAACTATATGAGGATGTTGCTGAAGCCGGTTAATATAATTATTGATGAAAGAGAGAAGAAAATCCCGAAAAATGAGATCAGGCTCCAGCGATTGAAAGAGGTCTGAGACAACCTGCTGGAACTCTTTTTGAAAAACCATCCGGTATAATTTTTCCTTGGATCTGAAGTAGTAATGCAGGAGTGCTTTATTCAATCCGGCATGTCGGGCTATTTCTTCCATGCGGGCACCATCCCTGCCATCTCTGATAAAAATTTCTCTGGCTGCTTTTAGAATTTTTTCTTCAGTTTCGTTGCTGTATTCCATACTTTTATCTTTTTGGTTCAGCCAATTTATTTAAATAAAAAGTTAAACTATTCGGTTAAAATATAAATCATGAAATTTGCACAGTCAAGTATCTTTTTAGTTTTTGCGTATAAATAAGATTTTGAAAATAAGGAGACAGGATTCAGAAGCTAGAATTCAGCGTTAAATTGAGCCGAAAGAAGGCATTTTATTTTGCACTTTTGATTAAATCTCTTGTTTTCTTGTATCTTGTCATCTTGCTTTCTTGTAACATATTCCTGGTTCCTCATCCCTATTCTTCGCCTTAAGTTCGGTATCTCGTCTTGCCGATTTTTCCAATTTCATAAACTTATCCGTTGTATTTCTCCTTTTTTCTGTGTTATTTTTTAATCGAGTAGAAGCAATACAATCCTGTCTATTGAAAAAGGGAGGAGTTATGCTAAAGAGTCATCTGGCACTGGACATTGAGACGGTGCCAGTCAAAGAGCTTAATGAATACAGCCCCATTATTAAGGAAAAAGTGTTATCACGAATTGAAAGAGCACAGGATCGTGACCCTGAATTCTCCTATGAATATTTTGCCAGTATCCACGCCGATTTCGGAAAAATTGTGTGCATAAGTCTCGGGTATATATCTGACGACGATGATATCCGTCTGAAGTCTTTTTCAGGAGACGATGAATATCAGATACTTATTGAATTCAATAAGATTGTGGACAAACATCAGGG
>JAFGSO010000462.1 GCA_016934605.1 Calditrichota bacterium
AGCAGATATTTCATTTTTTTGTGACTGTACAGGCGTTGTAACCGGAATCCTCCGAGATGAGCTTCCATGAGAAGTTTTAATGAACCCCGCGGCATTATACGGGAGATCCACTCCAGAAAATGAATATATACTTTAAGGCGATTCCGGGACCAGACCGGAACCAGGCCAGTCAGATCGGTTTCTTCCACAATTCGTAACCCGGATTCCCTGAATCCGTTCATATAATCCTTTCGTGTCCATAAACCGGGAAGAAACCAGTTTTTCATTAATTTACGGACATCAATATCCGCCCGAGGATTTCCCTGATGGTATACATCATCAACTATAATAATTTTGCCACCCGGAACCAGACCTTCCCTGAAATTGTTCATTGTCAGTTTCAATTCATTGGCATGAAGCAGTGATTCAATAGCAACAATGACATCAAATTTTTCCTTAAGCGGTTCTTCAAAGTTTCTGACCTGAAACCTGCAATAGTCTGTCAGTTGCCGACGTCGGGCTTCCCTGGAGGCAATTTTATGCTGATAAGGACTCAGCGTGTAACCTGTGTAGTATCCTTTTTGGGATTCAAGCCATCTGAAAATCGTCCCTCCAAAGCCACAACCGGCATCCAGTATACGCTGGTTTTCCTGCAGTCCGGCCTTTTTCAGAGTTAGATCATTGATAAATTCGGATGCTTCCCTGCCACGATAACCATCAGTCAATTCAGGTGGAATCTGAAGCCGCTTGTGCATCGTCAGCGTTAATTTACCGAACGCCGAAAATCGCTTTATCCAAATAGTAAATCTGGACAGATGGTCATAGAGTTGTGATAGAGAATGATCTTTTTTCGGCATCTAATACTCAATTTCAAGAATAAAAACAAATTGACGGCTGTATTTCAACGGAACGAATGACCAGATAACCTGTTGCACTTTTCTTATTAATCCGGAAAAAGAACCCAGTCCCACTACCGATAAAGTTTTTCGGATTATCCATTCATCTCTCCGGATATCATAAATTCTGAAACCATTTGTTGTAAAAAATTTCTTCCATTCTTCCAGAGCCCTGGCATTTTCGTTGCTTTCGCGGTGATTCCGACTGAATTTTTCGGCCAGTTTCCAGTAGAAAGTCTTCGAATTGGGTACCATGATGCAATAGACGGAATCGGATTTTGCAACCCTCTTCATCTCGGCTATGGAAGATTCCATGTTCAGAAAATGTTCAAGAACCCCGATGCAGGTAATATAATGAAAGCTGTGAGCGGCAAAAGGGATGCCTGTTACGCTGCCAACGGTTATCAGCGATTCCGGTGATGTGATTCTGGCCAGACGAACCGCCTCTCTTGACAAATCGACCCCGCAGGATTTCAGACCTCTCCGGCTGGCAGTCTGCAACAGCCACCCCGGACCACAGCCGATATCCAGCAGGAATGTGCCCGGTTTTACATTCAGATAATCCAAATAAACCGGGTATGCCTTGAAATTCCGCATACTATTCCATTTCTTCTCGGCATACCACCTGTCGAACCAGTTTCGGACCGAATCCTCCGAATGAATTTTATTTTCTTTTCCTTCAGCCATAAGTGAATCCTTTCAGAATGCTGTCAAAAATCTCAGGAGGTCCTCTGCCGCTTTATCCCAACCTGAAAAATGAGAACTTAACGACAGGGAAAAAGCACCAAAATTCTCTCTTAGGTCTGAATCTGTTATAAGGGTTCTTAGCCGGCGCTCCATGGCATTTTTTTCATTAAGTGGAATCAGGAAACCGTTTCTGCCGGATTGAATCAGTTCCTTGAGCCCGCCGGTTTGGTATGCAACTATCGGCAAGCCGGCGGCAATAGCTTCCATGGTTACCATGCTGCACGATTCAAAAAATGAAGGCAGCAGAAAAATTTGATTTTCTCCGTAAAAATCAGACATTTTTCTGTAATCGACCGGACCATGTACCTTGATGCGATTCCTTACAGAAGATTGTTCTACTCTTTCCCGGAAACGAGCCGTAAAGTCTGGGTCCAGCCGGTCTTCTCCCACCAGGTGCCATCTCCATTGCAGATCGCTTAGTTTTTCCAGAACACTCAGTATCTCCAATAATCCCTTGCCGGGAAACAGACTGGAAACAGTGAGAATATTGACGGGAGAGGCAAAATTTTTTTTATCGGGTGGAATTGTGATTTCCAGGCCCGGACGGATTACTGCCACCTGCTCCGGGCTGATACCATGACTCTGCAATACTTTTCCGGAATATTGACTGGTAACGACAAATCCCTGAAACAGGGGAAGGTAGTCTTTTTCCTGCCGGGCTTGCTTCATAGATGATTTTGAAGGATCGAGTAATTCCAGATAATGTACCAGCAGGAAAACCGGATAGTCCTTCGAAATGGATTTCAGACCTGTCATAAATCGATTATTTTTCAACAAAATACTGTCCGTGAATACAATGATCGCTTTTTTTTCCGGGACTTCATGAAAATCAGTAAAAATTTCTTCCGGATGAACTACTTCCGGAACAATCTTCCGGCAGACTTCATGTTCCCCTGACAGTTCTTTTATGATATGTGAATTGAAAATATTTCCGCCGGTAGCGAGTTTATGAATATCCGGTATAAAAAAATAGAATTTCATGCATTAAATTTTCCTAAAAGGTTATAATCAGGAAAAATTACAGAATAAAGTCAGGAAGTGTTTCCAAAATCAAATATTTTAAAATAAAACTTTCTGAATTTTCAGTGAGCGAGGAATCTATTTTTCTTCCCTCTCTTATGTGAATTAGTAATTGGTTAATTTAGAATAAATATATTCATGCACAAATTTTGATTTTTGATACCCTCCCGGCAAAAAAGTAAAATCTCATCTGATTCATTCTCCAATTTTTACACGAATAAGAAATTCAATAATCTTTTTCGCTGTGCCCTCAGAGCACTCTGTGGCTATTCATAAAAAATTATATGCTTATTGCCTTAGCTCCGAGATTTTTTGATATAAGTCAATTACGAACAATTCACTAATGTACCTTGATTTGAAGCTGGTTCTGACCACTTGTTTTTGCAGTTTAGTA
>JAFGSO010000463.1 GCA_016934605.1 Calditrichota bacterium
GGGCACAAAGATAGGGATCTTCCCCACCGCTTTCCGGACTTCTACCATTTCTGGGATCTCTGCACAAATCCATGCAGGGCCCCAGAGCCTGGTTCTTTCCCTTTCCCCTGAATTCTTTTCCCATCGCCACTCCAATTCTGGTGATCAGATCCACATCCCAGGAAGCGGCCATGGCTATTCCCACCGGAAAGCAGGTGGCCAATCCATCCCGGACTCCATGAGGTCCGTCGGCCATCTGAAAGCCGGGAATTCCAAGACGAGTATTATCGGCGGTGTTAAATCCGCCTTCTTTGTGCAGCTGCTCAATCTTTTCTTCCATAGTCATCTGGTTGAGCAGAGTATTTACTCTATCATCGATGGTCCGGGAAAAGGAGGACGCAATGAGTAAAATGAGCATTTGTAATGTTAAAGAGTATTTCATGATATAACCTGACAGAAGTAATGGTTTTGAAATTATATCACATAAGTAAATTTGATATTAATTGGATGCAATTGCTATTTGAACGGAGATACAGTAAATCGGTCGCTCCGTCAGACCCTTAATTTGAATGAATTCCCGCTTTATTACAGAATTCTATAGTCTCTTCGTCTTGAAGAAGAAGACATTCTGCCGATTTTTTCACTTTTATCGATACTGAAAAATGCCATATGAATAACGGTGTTGTTATATACCAGAGCCGATC
Source organism: Calditrichota bacterium (assembly GCA_016934605.1). Taxonomy (GTDB): domain Bacteria; phylum Calditrichota; class Calditrichia; order RBG-13-44-9; family RBG-13-44-9; genus RQOF01. The sequence goes on from JAFGSO010000463.1 coordinate 684, forward strand.
CAACCAGGTCGTCCCCATCGTAGCGATGATCCCAACCATACCCCACCGATTGGTATTTCTTTTCCTGGCAGGTCTCGGTCTTTTTCAGAAAATCCTGTGCAACCTTTTTCAGGCCTTTTTTGCCGCTCAATTTTTTTGACATCATGGCATCGAGTGCATAGCTTTTAATTAATTTCTGATGCAGCAGTTTGAAAGCAGGCTCGTATGATATGTAATCCATACCGGTCACTTTACCATCGTTTAAAAAGATTAATCCTCTCTGCCTTTCGATAATCGGGAATTTATCCAGGTATTCTGCCAGTTCTTTTTGCCGGCTCTCAAATATGTCTTTCATTGCCCCGGTAGGCGAAGATACACCTGCTTCACTTGCCAGGTCTTCAACACTTTCCCAAACCTCATTCTGGTCGGAGCGAAAATGTTCTCCGGATCGAAGCAATTGTGAAACTGATGAAAGTTTAGATGCCCTTACTCTAGAAGCCGCTACTACATTTGAATCTGCAAATAACGGTGAACTGTATGACCATCTTCCCTGCTCAGTACAGCTAACAGGAATTACCGTCTTGGATTTTTCTTTCAGCAGGATGGTAGTGTTGAGCACCCTGTTCTGTTTGGCTCCCATTAATTCCTCTCCATCCAGCAGCAGAACAGGCGAATCGCTTTTATTTTTAACCAGTAATTCGGGGACAGAACCTTCTTTCATTAATTCTTTTACTACCAGAACACGCTGTTCCAGAGCCTCCTTGAGAGTCAAATATTCAGGGCTGTGATTCCCTGAATAAAGCAGCGGACAGACCTGGAGGTTCTCGTGTTTCTGCAATGCTCCCAAATCAAAATCTTCAAGCATACTTTTGACAGTTTTGTTCATTTCATTCTCCTTTATGCTTTATTTGTTAAACGCCGGGAGAATCAGATTGTCAATAAAAATTTTGTTTATTTTCCTTATTTCATGAGCATCATTTTGCCGGTCTCAGTGAATTCACCCGCCTCCAGTCTGTAAAGATACAGGCCACTCGCCAGCCCGGAAGCATCCCAGACTACACTATAGGAACCAGAAAGCAGAGAAGCAGCAAGCAGTGTGGCCACTTCTTCACCAATAATATTATATATTTTCAAAGAGACAAATCCAGGTTTGGAAATTTGAAATTCGATTTTCGTGCTTGCGTTGAATGGGTTGGGATAGTTCTTATACAGTTTATTTTCGCTGATCAATACCGGAAATTTTGTTGTGATTTCCAGCGGTTCGGTCTCAACCTCCAGCAGAATACTCTTCAACGGTTCGATAGGATCATCGCTGGTTATAGTCAGATTTCCGTCGAGTAAAACCGTGTCAATTTCCACCGGGACATTGATGACGGCAGTCAGGTTTACCGTCAGGCTGTCTCCCCATTCCAGTATCTGCGGACCCGAAAAATCCGTCTGTACTTCAAACCAGGGGTCATAAGATGAATTCCAGAGGATTTCGGAAACAGTCAATGGTCGGGTGCCACTGTTTCGAATGGAGAAACTCCAGTAACCCGTATCAAGAGCAGTGATATATCCGAAATGGTGAGAATCGTCTGTAGTATTGATTTTTCCGGCCAGAAGTCCGCCGCTGTCCGGCAGGGTGGTTGCCATGCGGATATCACTGAAAACCGCGGTGGAAAAGCCGGTTCTTGCCCAGCCAATTACCAGAGAGGAGGTATCTGTTACAGCCAGACCCGGATAAATTTCCTGTTCATCGGGCAATTGTGAAATATTTTGAGGAAATAATCCTGCATTCCATAATTGACTGTTTGTGTAGAAAATTTCACCGTTTCCCGGCCAGGTATTCACCGAATCACCGAAAGAATGATAGACCAGATGAATTATATCCTCTGCATCGACGGCCATCTGGGGATAGAAACAGTTTGAGGCATGTACGGCGATGGTGTCTGTTACCAGGAAGTTTCCACTCGAATTGTTACCATATTTCACAAC
>JAFGSO010000464.1 GCA_016934605.1 Calditrichota bacterium
ATAATGCAGAGATTTAACTTGACTTGCCATATGGCAATAACGAAAGGCGGATCCTGGCGGATTTGATCTTAATTCTTTGTTCTTCTCTATGCTCTCTGCTCTATGCTCCTGCAAAAACCCCATCCGCCGCCTTCTCACTGACCCCCTCCGGAATCTGCAGCCCTTCCTCCCGTAAAAGCTGCTCGAGGGCCCGCAAAGTTCTTATGATTTTCTCCGCCTGCGACGAGGCACCCATCTGACCGATTCGCCATATCTGTCCCGCCATCTGACCCAGACCGGCACCGATCTCAATATTGTATTCATTCAGCAGCTTCATCCGTACCCGCTGGTCATCCACTCCCCCGGGAATCTCAACCGCATTCAGCTGGGGAATCCGTTCTTTCTCCGGCACAGCCATCTTTAGTCCCATGGCCTCCAGACCTGCCACCAGCGCCCGGTGGTTCTGGAAATGCCTCTTCCAGGCATTTTCCAAACCCTCTTTGCGGGCCAGCAGCAATGCTTCATGCAGACCATACAGATTATTGATGGGCGCGGTATGATGATAAGCCCTTTTCAAGCCACCACTCCAGTATTTGAGGACTTCCTCTACATCCATAAACCAGCTCTGTACCGGGGAATTACGGTTTTTGATATGCTGCAGGGCGCGTTCATTGAAGGTAACCGGCGACAATCCCGGCGGGCCTGACAGGCACTTCTGGGAACCGGAATAACAAACGTCGATTCCCCATTCATCTGTTTTAAGTTCACAACCGCCCAGGGATGTCACCGCATCCACCAGAGTCAGACAGTCGAATTCGTGAGCAACTTCTACCAGAGTGCGGGCATCAGATAAGGCACCGGTGGATGTTTCCGCATGGACGAAAGCCACCAGTCTTACATCTGAATGTTTTTTCAGGGTATCACGAAATTTCTGGGGATCAATGGCCCGCCCCCAGCTTTCCTCTATCAGAATAATCTCGGCTCCAAGTCTTCCGGCAATCTCCCTCATACGTCCGCCGAAAAAACCGTTCTGGCAAACCACTACCCTCATCCCCGGTTCAATCAGATTTACCAGACAGCTTTCCATTCCCAGAGATCCCGGTCCCGATACCGGAAAGGTGGCTTCATTTTCGGTTTGAAAAACGTATTGCAGCAGCTCCTTAATCTCATCCATCAGGATAATAAACTGAGGATCCAGATGTCCGATGGTGGGATTTGCCATGGCTGCCAGTACCCGGGGATCAATTCGCGACGGTCCCGGTCCCATCAGCAAACGTTCAGGGGGTTGAAAAGAATTCATCATTTTTTCCTTTAGATATGTTTGAAAAAATTTTCTTTTTAGGGTAAAGAGTAAAAATATCCACGAACGACACAAATCAATACCAATAAAAAATTTGTTCTTTCAAAGCTGTGATTTTGACATTAGCAGTAAATGATTTTGTATCGATAACATATAAATATTGAATTTAAAACGTGTTAGAATTATGTAATTCAAAAACATTGTTAAATCAATTAAATATAATTAGTGTCATTCGTGGTAATTAGTGAAATTCGTGGACTTATTTTTAACTTTTTCCTTTATCCTGTTTTCAAGCCCCGAATTTCTTAAACCGTTCCGCATTTGCCATGGCAATCAGCAGAATATTTTTCATGGGCATTCGGCCCAGGTTTCCCCGCCTGCAGGCACTCTCACCAAATTCAGTCACACTGTCCGTTCTGGCATACATTTTCTTTGACCACAGCAATGCCGGAACCGGGTGCCAGCTATGCGTTTTCAGCAGTGCCGGGGTAGAATGGTCCCCGGTAACCACCAGTACATCCGGATTCAGTTCCCGCAGTTTGGCTGACCAGCCATCTACCGTTTCAATCATCTTCACCTTGGCATCAAAATTACCGTCCTCGCCGTAGCTGTCCGTTTTCTTAAAATGCACAAAGAAAAAGTCGTATTTGTCATAATTATTTTTCAACTGATTCCACATTTCGTCGAAATCTGCCGGTACCGGGGGGACGGTCATTCCGACCAGCCGGGCCAGTCCCCGGTACATGGGATACTGGGCAATGGCTACCGACCGGAGACCGTACCGTTTCTCCATGGAGGGAAACTGTTCATGTTTGGCGAATCCCCGTGCCAGGATAAAGTTTGCCGGATGGTCATTCTTCAGGAGTTCTTTCACCTGCTTCAGAAAATCAGCCACATATTTTGCTGCATTCCGGGAGGCATCATCCTCTCCCTCCGGATCGAACGGTTTTTTGCCGGTTTCCTGGGGATCGGTATCGTTTATCTTTCCACCCAGGCCGTCGCCCCGCAGCACCAGTACCGCCCGGTGTTCCGATTCGGTTTCCAGGAAATATTCCACTTCCCCGGAGAGTTTCACATTCCGTCGGATTTTTTCGCACAGTTCCTTATTTTTGTCGGTGGAAATCCGTCCGGCCCGGCGGTCGGTTACTTTTCCATCCTGATCAATCGTGCAGAAATTCAACCGCGCTGCCACATCGCGACCGGTCAGTTCAAAATCCACACCTAAGGCGGAGAGGACTCCCCGACCGATATTAAAATCCACCGGCTCATAGCCGAAAAGAGCCAGATGGGCCGGACCACTGCCCGGGGTGAAGCCGGGATAGACCGGATCCAACAGTCCGGAAATCCCTTCTGCGGCAAATTTATCCAGATTGGGTGTTCTGGCGGTTTCCAGTTCGGTTTTGTCTCCGCCCGGCATGGGCAGTCCACCCAGTCCGTCCATAATCAGAAAGACAATTTTCGAATTATTTTTGATAATCAGATCTTTCCAGATATCGGCATTCATCGACATAGAATTCTCCTCGCATTTTTTCATCTTATAAAAATACAATAGCCGAAGGCAGGGAACAAAGGTGAAATGTATTTTTTGGGGCGCAGGGGCGCAGAAACAAGAAAACAAGATTACAAGCCTGTCTGGCCGAAGGACAGGATACAAGAAAACAAGAAAGTACAAAATAAAAAATACAAAGACCAAAGTACCAAATATTATGATGATATGTCTTTATGTCTGTCCCGCAGGGACAATTGATTTTAGCCAGTGACATCTGTCACTGGAAAAAGGAACACCCCTCACCCCACAATCCCGTGCCGTAGGTACGGCTGAAAATGCTGCCCAGCATCCGTAAT
>JAFGSO010000465.1 GCA_016934605.1 Calditrichota bacterium
ATTTTCTCTCCTTGAGGTATTTCCCCGCACTGGCCGGACACATCAGATTCGGGTACATCTTCAGACGATAGGTTGTCCACTGGTAGTAGATCCACTTTATTCGGGCAGGAAAGCAATTGCTATTGACGATTTAAAAAAGATCGTGGGAGAGGGCATGTACAGTACTACCTTGATTTCCCGGCTAACTCTTCACGCCTGGAAACTGAAAATTGAACATCCAGTTCACAGGAAAATGATGGACTGGACCGGGGAAATCCCTAAGGATTTTCGGGCTTTATTGAATGCTCTCCGTAAATGGGACAGACTGAATTAATCGTTCCTGTGACTGATCTGAGCAATGATACCGCGTCCGGGCACATGGCGCGCAAAAGCCATACATTCCGTATTATGATGGAAGGCATATTCGCCATACTTGTTAATGCCTATTACACCACCCCAACCATTTACCCTGGTCTGAAGAATTTCGATACCCTTTCGAGCAGCTTCCATTGCGGAAGTCTGAAGAAATAGATCGCATACCTGTTTGGCCAGAACTACTTTCAGAATAGATTCCCCGTATCCGGTGGCCGATACCGCACCACTCTGGTTATCTGCATAGGTACCACTTCCTATAACCGGAGAATCACCAATGCGGCCGGGAAGTTTTCTGGGTGTACCCCCGGTGGAGGTTGCGGCTGCAAGGTTTCCGGTCTTGTCAAGAGCAACTGCCCCGACAGTCCCGCCACGATGAGACTGAAACGGTTGTTTCGTTCTGAAATCCGGATCTACCTTTATTTGCTGGTAATATTCCAGTTCCCTGTTGGTGAGCAATTCCTCTATTTTCACTTCCGGGAAATCAATATCCCGCAGAAATCGTTGTGCACCTTCTCCCGCAAGGAAACAGTGCTCTGGATGATTTAACAATAAACGGGCTGCCGACACCGGATGCAGAATATTGTGAATGGCAGCCATGGCACCAAAATTCAGAGTTGAACCATCGCAGATAATTGCATCCAGTTCAATCTCGCCTGCTGCATTCAGAAACGCTCCCCTCCCCGCGTCGAAGGTTGCATCTTCTTCCAGCAGACGAACGGCAGCCTCAACAGCATCAACAGCATTCATCCCTTTATTTAGCTCAGGATATATGAGCTCCGCTGCTTTTCGGCAACCGTCAATATGATCCTGCTGATGTTTTTCAGGGATATTCCAGGCACCTCCATGAACAATTAATTTTACCTCTGGCATCTGGCATATTCTCCAAAAAAAATAAAAAGTGTCTCTCAAACGCATAAAATCAGCGAATGTTAATAAGGGCTAAAGATCGAACAAAGAATTTTTTTTTAGAAAGCCGGGTAGAATAATAATATTTTTATAATGTCAGATACAGTATTTTGGGTTCGATGGGTTAGAAACCCGCAGAAATTGTTTGGTAAAGTAAATTTGAAAGAGTTGACAACATCTTCGGTTCCGTTTTACTTAAACAGTTTGGTATCTATGATGCGCTCGTTCCAGCGTTCAATCAGAAAATATTTTTCAGATTCGAAGATTCGATTGATATTCTCAAGATATTCTTCTGCCTCGCGGGTTTCCTGATTTTTCGTCCGGTTCACGTAAGACAACACGCGGGAATGATAAAAGGGGATAAGAGCTTCCACAATTTTTTCACGATCAATCTCATTATTTTTATAGGCAACCGCAAAACTGAAGAGAATGCGTGCCCAGAGATTGCTGGGATAATAAAATTGTTCGACTTTACTGACATTTTTTATTTTTTGTAATTCCATAAATTCCGGCATTGGAATTATTTTTTTCCAGATATCTCCATAGGTTTCGAATCCCTTAATAAAACTCCTGAAAAGTTTGCCGGTATTTACATGAACTGCCGGTGGTTTTTCGACCACTCCCAGTCCAAATCCGTAGATACTGCTGGGACGGCTTTCGGTGGTTGCTTTCCACAAATACTCAAAATCTATCATCAGGTCGAAAAGGGTAGATACCACCTGTTTAAACATCACCGAGAGATCCTCCGCCGGATCTTTTGCCCTATGGACTTTGGGTGTTCCCAGAAATGCCTGACAGACATTGAAGTGGCGAGCAATGGCAATAGTGGTCATCCAGATATCGATTCCGAAACTGGCAATCTGGTCATTCCACAATTTTTCGGATAAAAAAGCCCTGGCCAGTTTGCCGGAAAATCCGAAATCGCCGCCAATAGGTTGCCTTACTCTGAGACCATAGAGAGTCCGGAGCAACGGATAGGCGATATGATTTGTTATGGTGCCGTCATATTTATGACGCACGTATATGGGTGTTACATAATCAAATCGTCCCATAAGGGGCTCGCCGAGGTACCGAACCCAGCTTGGTGTAATACTTTTCAGGTCGGCATCCACCACGATAACGGCTTTCGCTCCCAGTTCTACTGCAGCTTTGAACAAGTTTTGAAAATTATTACCTTTACCACGAACATCACCAGGAGTAGAGATGTATACTTTTGGAATTTTAGTGGGGGTATTCAGAAATGCCGATTTGGTGTCATCCGGCGAATTATTATCGGCATTAATGACAACAGAAGAATTGTCGGGAAAATACTGCACCAGTCCGCGGCTGACAACATCAGTGGGATAGGAAATAGAATCGGCCTCATTATAGGAAGGTATTCCCACGATAATATCAGCCGATTTGACATGATGTGGATTCTCGATGATAATTTTCACTGGAAAGGTCCTTTTCTTAAAAAAATAAATTTAAACTCAATAATTATATTGATGTATGTCAATAATTATCAACAGAATTATTGATTCTAATCTTGTATTTGAGAGGGTAATGGTAAAGTAATGCCTTCAATTTTTGTCAGTTCGGTGGTGATACTGCCGATAAAAACGGCACTTTTCATCTGTACCGGAATTTTATACTGATCGTCAGTCAGCCAGATCCAGAGTTCTCCTTTCTGTTTAAACAAGGCTTCGCCGCGAAGAACCGGTTGCACCATGATGCAGCGAAATTTTCCAGCCTTTACATCGAGGATTTCCCGTTTCTGTACAATTACTTTCAGATCATAGATTTTTTTATTGTCATGATTTGTCATATAAAGCGGCATGCCAATCCGAAGGTTCTGGGTACGGACATAGTAAAAGGACGCCAGGATATCGAGCACGTACGGGGGGATCTCCAGCTGAAATGTATTCGATTCTTTCACTCGGAGCGGTTCCTCGTCATGATATCGAATCGATTGAACGTCAGCTTTCCCATAATACTGATAGTAATCCACCAGCAGGTCATATTTATAGGATCCCTCCCGCAGCATTTTAATGAACTGCCAGGAAAAAATACCTCCTGTATCCATCCAGCTTTCCACCCGATCTCTGACCTTAAAAAAAATGTCAAATGTGCTGGCAGACTGAGCTGTAGAGACGAGTTTATAAGCAGTCCTGTCACCGACAGGCACGATGTTTTCAACGGCCATGGTTGCTTCACCTGCCTTGATGAAGCCATAACGGACAGTGAAAGTGAGTTTTTCTCCAACCTGGAATGCTGAGTTTGGAATAGTCCGATCCAGCAGATACTTCACTGTATCCGGTAGCACCATTGTAGTATCACTGCTGTCTGGACGCAGAGAATCCTCAACCGTCTGTTCCTTCTCCAGACTATTTTCCTGAGAAATTAATTTATGGCTGAGAGAAATAAAACTGATGGTGAAAAAGAACAATAGCAACAGGAGAAAAGAACTTTTTTTGAAATTCATAATCCGCATCTGAATGTAAGACGTAATAGTGACCTAAGTTAATCATATTAAATAACTTTCACAAGAAATGGTTTCGTTTATTTCAGACTTTTTCTGAATGAATTGTCTTTTTTTGTTCAAAAATGTGTAAGATTATCAAACGAAGGATTCGATAAGAGATGGGTGATTTTCCTGTTAAGATCAGGAAATTGTTTTCAGCTTATTCTTGATATCGACGATCAGGTTGTAGATTGCCGGATTATTTTTCATCTCTTTGCTGATTCTCTTGTAGCTATGAAGGATAGCGGTATAATGACGGTCATTAAAATGGTAGCCGATTACCTTAAGAGATTCTCCGGACATTTCCTTGGCAAGATATATAGCGACCTGTCGGGCAAAAGTAATTTCCCTTTGTCGTGAATATCCGATCAGGATATCTATTGGAATATTGAGATATTCAGAAACCACCCGGACAATGTCATCTACTTTCACGGTGTGCCATTGTCTAAGCCTGGAATTCTTTTTAGCCCAGTTGGCATCGATATGATTTAGCATTTTCTGGGTGGCATCCAGTGCCACCGCTTTGCCGAGAAGTGAGGTTTGTGCGGCAATCCGGATCATAATGGCCCGCATTTCCTGCATACCGTCAGAGAGTGAGGTTGCCAGAAATTCTCTTACCTCCGGTAAAATAGACAGCGATGTTTTTTCGCAATAGGACTGGATAAAAAGCTGACGTGTTTCATAACCCGGTGGTATCAGGTCTATAATAAGTCCTTTCTGGAAAAAGGAAAGCAGCCTTTTATCCAGGAAAGTCAGTTGCGATGGCGGTTGATCGGCAGTAATCACAATTTGTTTTTGATTCCTTTCCATTTCTGAGAAAAAATAGAATAAACCTTCCTGAGATTTCTTCTTGTTGGAGAGAAACTGAATATCATCGATCAGCAGGACATCAGTCCGCGAAAATTTCTGGTTAAAGGATTCCAGTTTTTTATTCTGGAGGGCAAAGATGTATTGATTTATAAAATTTTCGCTGGTGAGAAAAGAGACCTTTTTTCGTTTTTTATTTTCACTGATATAATTTCCGATGGCATGAAGCAGATGGGTTTTTCCGCATCCCGATTCTCCATAAATGAACAGTGGATTAAAATCAGTTTTGCCGGGATGTTTGGCCACCATCTGAGCAGCCCGCAACGCTAATTCATTATCATTTTTTACAAAATAATTATTAAACAGATAACGCGAATCCAGCTGGGATTCGTGATCGGTTTTTTCAGATTTCTCTGTTATTTCAGGAATTGATTGTTCTGAATCCGCGAAAGATATTTCTTCCGGTTTATTGTCAACGCCTGAGGCGATGAGGTATTCTATTTTTGCAGAGCGTCCAAATACTTTTCTAACATTTTTGGAGAGATTTTCCTGATAGTGTGTTTCAAGCCATTCAAAGAAAAACTGCGATGGGACGCGAAGGATGAGGTGGTTTTCAACAAAACTCACAGGGATAATGGGGCGAAGCCAAGTGCGGTAACCTTGTGGTGAAATTTCGTCTTCAATCAATTCGAGGCACTGTTTCCACATGCTGTGAACAGAATGATCTGAGGGTGTATTCTCCGGTCGAGAGCGCAGCGTATTTTCTGACATGAGCTACAATAGTCCTCCTCCATGCGGATAAAATCTGTAATCTATTTAAATCACAATAAAGTGGTTTTATGAAAAAAGCACCCTAAACAAGAACAAAACTGAGGTAAACATAGTATAAAAATTTTTTATCAAAAAACAAACCGTTTGAAATAAAAAATGTCAAAAAGAGGTTTCACGTTAAACAAATAAATATAACTTTTTGTAAAACAACAAAATCGGTAAAAACTTCCCCGCAAGGGAGATGATTGGATCGAATAATTTAAAAGAATTTGTTTTACATTTAAAAAATTATTATAATATAAGCTGTTTAAAAGATGATTGTAAGGATGATAAAATATGGCGAAATCTTGTTTTATATGTGGTAAAAAACCGATGTACGGCAATAATGTCAGTCATGCCAACAACAGAACCAGACGAAGATTTGAGCCCAATTTGCAACGAGTCCGGGCTCTGATTAACGGCCAACCCAAAAGGGTAATGGTCTGTACCAGCTGTATCCAGGCCGGAAAGATTACCAAAGCGATTTAATCTTCCTGAACTTATCCCCCTGACTACAACCTCTCTTTCGGGAGAGGTTTTTTTATTTTATCCCCCACGAACAGACAAAAAAAACTTCATATTAGGGTAGTATATTATTCTCATTAAATGAATTAATATGCATAATAGTGTTGAAGGTTTGGGTCTTTCTCTGATATAAGTAATTAAAATTAGATATCTTATTAAATGCTCATTTTTTATTGCATGAATTATTTTGCATTTCAGCCACTGCTGACCTTTCAGGCGGATGATATGACATAAAATTGTTCTGGATAGGGTTACATGGGAGGGATATTTAAAATAGAAAAAAAAGAAAAATAGTTTTGCTTAGATTTGATTCATTTACTATTATTGGAACCACTAGTCATCATAAAAAAGATAACAGGAGTGGTACTTTAGATAGTATTTTATTTTTTTGGAGGTTTGCATGGAATCAAGCGGAAGGATCGGATCCAGGGTGGTAGGACACGAAGATCCCATGTTTACAGATATCTGCGAATTACTGGAATTGGATGTGGATGGTGTGGAATATCTGGTAATTGAAGATTTCGAGGATGTCGATTATATGATGTTTGAAGAATTTGATGATATGGAAATTGAGGAAGCCTGGAAGCCGGAGCAGCGCCTCATCGAAGTATTTTTTAATGACGGAACAAGAGATGAAATCGAAATCGAGCTGGATTCTGAAACGGACGAAATGCTAAAAAGATATCTGGGCTAACCGGATTTTTTTCTTCTCTTTTTCTATTTATCATGTACTTTTATCAACAAATTATCTGTAACCAACCTGAAACACCTCACATTCATTCACTATTTCATTTTTTGCATTTTTCTGATCTCGGTTAAAAATTCCTTTCATTTATTATAAAAATTCCTTTATCCTGGAAAATTCATAACCACCAAGATCACGCCGGTGGGCTGACACGAAGGCACAAAGATATTAAAATAAATGAGTAAAAAAGGATTTGTGATTTTACATATTTCATTTCCTGATTTATTTTTATCCTGCTTTATTCTTAGTGTCTTCGAGCCTTGGTGTTCCCGGTCTGCCGGGATGAATTAAGCAGGTTATATCTTAATATACTCTGCACAGTTTAAAGGAATAATTCCTGATCCTGTGGAATAGAGCCGAGAGCATGAACTAAAGAATTAAGAAAAAAGAATTAAGAAAAAAGAATCGGGAAATACAAAGTAGTTCTCTATCCATAAAAATATATATGATATCTTTGTTCTTTTATCTTTGATCTTAATTCTTCGATCTTAATTCCTGCTTTCTTTATTTTATACTTTGTATTATATATTTAATTCTTGTGTCTTGTATCTTGTTATCTTATTACTGCCAACTGCCAACTGCCAACTGCCAACTATCTCTTCACGCCCACAACTGCCTGTCCAGACTCCGGTACTGGATGGCTTCGCTGATGTACTCCGGCCGGATATCATCGGTTCCGGCCAGATCGGCAATGGTCCGGCTCACTTTCAGAATCCGGTCGTAAGCCCGGGCCGATAAACCCAGACGGGTGATCGCCGTTTTCAGAATTTCCTCACTGTGATCATCCAGGCGGCAATAGGCTCGGATATCTTTAGTCTGCATATCGGCATTACAGTACAAATTTTTCTTTCCTTTGAAACGTTGTAACTGAATTTCCCGGGCCTGCTGAACCCGTGCGCGTATTTCTTCGGACTTTTCGCCGCTGCGGGAACTGGCCAGCTCACGATACTGCACCGCCGGTACTTCAATCTGAATATCGATCCGATCCAGCAGTGGACCGCTGATCCGCGATAAATATTTTTGTATCTGCTGGGAGGTGCAGCTGCAGGATTTGTTGGGATCGGTGTAATAACCACAGGGACAGGGATTCATGGCGCTG
>JAFGSO010000466.1 GCA_016934605.1 Calditrichota bacterium
GATGCCGGCGGAAATTCCGGTTACCGGGAGGAAAAAAAATCTGAAACTTCTCCGGCTACTGAAGAATCAGAAAAACCTTCGTTTTATGAACAAAGTACCGATCTTTTTGAGAAAAAAGCAGTAAAGCCTGAAAAACCCGCCAATCAGGCAGAGGTGAAACAAGCGGTACCGGCAAAAAAACCGGTTCCCAAAGATGATAATCACCGGGATAAAAGACCAAAACAGGCCCCCTTAAATCTTGCCTATCTTCCTCTGCAGGAAAAAATAAGAAAAATTGTGGCAAAATTTCCCCTGATTTCCGTCCGCCAGCTAAAAAAAATGTTGAAACACGAAGATTTTGGGCGTGAAAGAGTAAATTATATCAGGCTTTACAGAGTCTTACGGGAATTGAATCTGGATACCAGAGCGAAACGATATCGCTATTACCGGTCATGTTGATTGTGGATGGAAGTGTTCGTTTTATCGCCGGCTAAAGTGTAGCAGATTACTTTAATTGGCGATTTTTTTTGATTATAATGTTTAATATTTAACTTGTTTTATTCACAACCACCAAGGCTCTAAGCCACAAAGTAATTAATATTTATGAATTATGGAACTTATAATTCGGAAGTGAATAGGATTTTTTATCAATTCTAATCCCTACACACTTATTATTTTGGTTCCTTTGTGACTTAGTGGTTCCGGTCTGCCGGGATGAATTAAACAAGTTAAAATATTGATGATCCAAATTATCACAATTTATCAGGGACATCATGATAATCTCCAATGAAAACGCTCGTTCTCACATTGCTCTCATCATTCTGATTCTGTTTTTTATGTTTGAAATTTTCCCCTGGTGGCATCTGCTTCAGGCAGGGCCTTTTGAGCCACCACCTCCTCAGAATCCTCAACAGTTAAGTTTCCGGAGTAGAACATTTCATCCCGGAGATGCCGTTCAGATCTCGGTTTATCCGGATACCACCTCATTTCTGCATGGCATTTATAAAATTGACGGAAACGGAGAGATTTATTTACCCATCAAGGGAAAGGTAAAAATTTCAGAGATGACGCAGAATGAACTGGAGAGTTTTATCAAGCAGAATTTCACAGCTTATCTGAGATATCCGGAAATTAATGTTCGTCCACTGATAAGGGTAAGTCTCCTGGGGGGGTTTGCCAATCCAGGATTATATTACCTGGATCCGGAATATACCATATGGGATGCGGTGAGACTGGCGGGGGGAACGCTCCGTGAAGACGGTTTGAAAAAAATGAAATGGGAGCGGGATAAAGATGTTATCCGGGATAATCTTATTCCTTTCTATGAATCCGGTCGCGGATTGAGACAGATTGGTTTCCGTTCCGGTGATCAGATCTGGACACCGACGCCCAGGGAAAGAACTTTCTGGACGGTGTTTAGAGATGTCGCCGCTATAGCAAGTACTGCGGCTACCCTCTATTTTACCTATGTTACAATAGTATATGTTCAATCCGGACGTTATTCACCCAGGGGATTTTAAAATTTAAGGGATTATGATTATGGAAAAATCACCATTACAGATACCTCAGTTCGATTATGAACATTATCTGAAATTATTGTGGAAGAAAAAATTTATTATTGTCGGAATCAGTATACTGGTTTTTATCCTGTGGATAGGATTTGTTTATAAATTTATGCGACCGTCTCTTCCGGAGTTAAGTGCCACAGTTACACTAGTTTTTGATGATGCGCGACAACTGAGTGCCGTGAGTGAAAATGTGGGATTAGGAGGAGAGAGCAGACTGGGTCTTATGCGCAGCAGGAGCTTTTTGGAAAGAATTGTTGAGAAAGAAAATCTAAGATTACGAATTGACAATAAATACAGAAATCAGATTTTTGATTCGGTTCAGGTCGATTCCATGGCTAAAATAGGTCACTACGAATTCATAGTTGAAAAAAACCGGTTTAAAATTCTTTATACATTTCTTCCCGAGAAAATTGAAAGAGAAAATATAGGAGAAGGAAGTTTTGTCGGTAACGAAAAAATAAGATTAACAGGAATTTTTTTAAAATTCCGTGATGGCTATTTAAAAAAACCATACAGTTTCAATTTTACAATTTTACGAACTAGAACTGCAATTGATCAAATTTTGGCCAACCTGAGTTTTAAATCTATGGATAGGAGGGGAACTCTTTTCGGTATTTCTCTAACAGGAAAGGATCACCCTTTAATTACTGATGTGGTAAATACTATAGCTGATGAATTTGTCAAACAGAATGTGGAATTCAAGAAACGAAGAACGACTGAGGTGATAAACGTTCTGGAAAAACAGCTGGCCTCGGCCAATCAGGAACTTCAGAAAGCTCAGAATGACCTGAAACGATTCCAGCAGAATTATCCCTGGGTCGGGTTACGCGCAGATGTTGTAAGTTCTATTAATGATGTATCGAAACTGGAATCGTCTGTAGATGAAAATGAACAAACCCTTGCGAACTTAACAAATCTGCAGGAACGTGCCCGAAATAACATCAATGAAGGTCAGGAACTATTATTAAATGAAATGCTTTCCTACTTGGCCAAATATCAGGTAACGACTGTAGCCGCCATGCATAACGAACTTTCCCAGCTGATGGCAGAAAAAAAACAGCTGGCAGATAATTATTCCGATCAACACCCGCTTGTGGTAATTAACAATGAAAAAATAAATCGGTTAAGTTCGAAAATATATAGCGAGGTGTCTGATTTAATTGCTGAACTGGAAATTGAAGTTCAGGAAGATCAGGCATCCCGGGATAAAATAGTCAACCGGTTAAGAAGTCTGCCAGCGAAAGCTCAGGAGATGGCAGAACTTCAACGAAAGGAAGAAGTCGCTTCACGAATTTATTCATCGATTCTGGTACGTTATAATGAAGCTAAAATAGCAGATGCGGTTGAAGTCGGGGACATATATGTACTTGATTATGCGGTTGTCCCATTTGCGAGCGGTTCAATGATGGATTTCATAAAAAAGTTTGTTCTTGGAATGTTCCTTGCTTTAGGAATAGGGGTGGGAACTCCGATAGCACTTGATTTTTTGGATAAATCGGTCAAAAGTTCCAAGGATATTAAAAATAAATTAAACTTACCGGTGTTTGCTACTTTACCTGTTATCGGTAATGGGAAGGAAATTCCGGATGATTTTGATGCGGACAGAAAGCTCGATTCCCGTCTCGTTACTTCCGATTATGCACCCAATATTGCCAGCGAATCGTTCAGAACATTAAGGACGAAATTAATATTGAATAATGAGAAACAAAAAACGTCTGTTTTAATTGCCAGTATGAATCCGGGTGAGGGGAAATCTCTAACCTCATCCAATCTGGCAATTACTTTTGCCCAGCAGAAACTGCCGACTATCCTGGTAGATTCAGATTTACGCCGTGGTGTAATTCACCATTCCTTCGCGTGTGAGAAAAAGCCAGGTCTATCAGATTTTTTAATCGGGACAAAACCGGTTTCTATCGAAAATCTGTCGGATGTCATTCAGAATACCCATGTACCGAATCTATTCCTGATCTCAGCCGGGACTCAGGTGCCCAATCCCAGTGAACTTCTGGCGGGAGAGCGAATGAAAAAATTGATAAACATCCTGAAAAACAATTTTTCGATTCTTATCGTAGATACTCCTCCAATAGAATTCATCCCGGATGCTGTGGTACTCAGTACATTGATGGATCAGATTGTGCTGGTGACTAAATATGGTAAAACAAATCTGGATAAATTGAGCGCAAAAATGCAGGAATTTTCGATAATTAAGCAGAAATTATCCGGCATTATTATTAATGCATCGCCTGAAATTGTTGAGAAAAAATATTATGGATATTCTTATTATCAATATTGATACTTAATCTGCATTTAAAGATTCTTCTTTAAAATTCTATTGCCGATACTGAAACTTTAGGTATATTATTATGCATAAGATATTGATAATAATTAAGATAGAATAAGCAAAAATTAGATCAACGTTTTAATCCTGTTATTTTGCATGGCATCATTATTATTATCAAAATGTTATATGAAGTAAATCATATTAAATATCAATATGAACAAGACAATTTTGAGAAGTTCATATAATAAAACAATAAATGGATTCTAACTGATGGGACTACTTCATCGCAGATCAAGTTTTGGATTGTATTTTTACATTAATTTGAAGTATCAGACCCATTTTTTATAAGATTCTGACTATAAATTATTTGGTTTCTTTCCCCCATTAATTATATCTAAAAGTACTCACTATGACTAATGCTGTACCTGAAATTAGTGTTGGCCTTCCAGTATACAATGGTGAGCCTTTTTTAAGAGATGCATTAGAATCAATTCTCAACCAAAGTTATCAAAATTTTGAGATCATAATATCCGATAATAATTCCAGTGACCAAACCCCGATAATTATAAAAGAATATTGTGATAAAGATAAAAGAATTCGTCCGTTTTTTAGTAATGAAAATAAAGGTGCCTCCTGGAATTATAATAAGGTGTTTCAGGAATCGAGAGGCAAATATTTTTGTTGGTTAGCACATGATGATATAATTGATAAAGACTATTTATCGGAATTGCGAAAGGTTTTGGAAAGTGATCCTTCAATTGTGTTAGCGTTTTCTCGGGTGATTAAAATTGATGATAAGGGCAAGGAATTATTTGAATTTAGAGAAAAACTAGATGTCGGGTCCTGGAAGCCATCATTGAGATTTCAAGATTTGATTCAGTTGAATCACTCCTGTCTTCAAATATTTGGATTAATGAGATCTGAAGTGTTAAAAAAAACTAGCCTCATTGGCACTTATGTGGCTTCAGATAGAGTACTACTAGCTCATCTTTCTCTTCTTGGAAGGTTCTATGAACATTATAGAATTTTGTTTTGTCATAGAGAACATAATTTAAGATCAACCAAAAAAATAACCTCCCTTCACAAAAGATTGATTTGGTTTGATACGACGAAGAAAAATAAAATCAGTTTCCCGCACTGGAAATTGTTTGGTGAATATTCTAAGAGTATAATGACGCGATCAATTGGGAAAAGAGAAAAAGTTAAAAGTAGTTGGTACCTAAGTATTTGGTTTTTTGCTCATCTAAAGTACTTGTTTCATGATTGTATCGATGTCTTTTTCATAATAAAAGATAATACCCGCTAATTTAAAGAAAATCAAAATATTGATTTTTATGATTATTCAATAATTTATGACATCTCAATCTCAATTTCCAGAAATAGGAATTATTTGTTTCGTACCCGATAATTGGTCTTCTACCTGGACAACTCGACACCATATTATTACACGTTTAGGTAGATATTTTAAAGTTTTTTGGGTAAATCCCACTCCTTATTGGAGAGAAATTTTTAATTTAAAAAATTTTTTAAAAAATAGTAAAAAAACTGATTACAAAAATGATTTGGGAATTTATATACATACTCCATTTATGATGTTTCCAAAATTTTATAGTCCTAAGATTCTCGCCTCATTTTCTGAATATTTACGACTTTATTATCTTCAAAAGTTTGTTACAAGTATCGGGATAAAAAAAATTTTATTATATATATGGCGGCCTGATTTTTGTGAAATGCTATTCAAAATAAAACATGATTGGAGCTGTTACCATATTGACGATGAATATTCATTTTCTGAAAAAGAGCAACCACTAGGAACCAACGAAAAAGTTCTATTATCAAGTACAGATCAGGTTATTATTCATTCACCGGCGTTAATGGAAAAAAAAGGGAAATTTAATAAAAATACATTATACGTGACAAATGGTGTTGATTATAAAAGTTATATTCTTCCTCATAAAGAGCCGAAAGATTTGATAAATATACCGCACCCTCGTATTGTATATGTGGGTATGATCAAAAAGCAATTAAACTTACAGTTACTGCTTGATCTTTCCAAACGTCATTCAATGTGGAATTTTATTTTTATTGGACCTAAAAATGCTACTGTGAATGATACACTTTATAACCGGTTGTATGAACAAAAAAATGTATATTTTCTTGGAAAGAAATCTGTTGAAGATCTTCCCAAATATATTCAACATATGAACGTGGGCCTTTTACCTTACCTTCTGAATGATTATACAAAATATATATATCCTTTAAAGTTGCATGAATATCTTGCCTCAGGTTTACCTGCGGTAGGGTCTTCAATACGGAGTTTAAAAGATTTCTCTCATGTAATATATTTAGCGAACTCAATTGACGAATGGTCAGAATCAATTGAAAAGGCCCTGAAACCTGAAGAAATGTCTAAAGAAAAAGTTTCAATCCGGCAGAGCGTCGCAAAAGAATATGATTGGGATCATCTGGTATTCAAAATTGCTAAATCATTCTGTGGGTTGTTAGGGAATGATTATGTGGAACAACTAGATACTTTTATTCAAAATCAGAAAGTCTAAAGATCAATTATATTATCTATTTTTTTCCCCTTAAAATAAGTGTTTAAAATTTTATATTTGTACCAAGGTTTTTGATCTCATCTCTGCTGATGATACGCAATGGGAGAAGGAGCCTCTGGAGAATTTAGCAAAGGATGGGCAGTTGATGGCGTATAAACATGAATCCTTCTGGCAGTGTATGGATACGTTGAGAGACAAGGTTTTATTAAATGAATTATGGGAAAAGGGTAATCCCCCCCTGGAAGATATGGAGGTAGAGCAATGCGGGTATTAGTGACGGGTCATTTAGGGTATATTGGAACGGTAATGGTACCGATGCTGGTTCAGGCGGGCCATGAGGTGGTGGGCATGGACAGTGATTTGTATGAGCGGTCGAATTTCGGAGAATTTCCGCTGGCGGTGGAGAACATTCGCAAGGACATCCGGGATGTGGAGGCTTCGGATCTGGCGGGATTTGATGCGATTATTCACCTGGCGGGGTTGTCGAACGATCCATTAGGTGATTTAAATCCGCAGATCACTTATGAGATAAACCATCTGGCCTCGGTGAGGCTGGCGGAACTGGTCAGGAGTGTGGGGATTCGGCAGTTTATCTTTTCTTCCTCCTGCAGCACCTATGGGGCGTCGACCGATGATTATATTACCGAGGAGGCCGCTTTTCATCCGGTGACGCCTTACGGGGAGTCGAAGGTATTTGTGGAGCGGGATGTATCGAAGATGGCGGATTCGCGCTTCAGTCCTACTTTTTTACGGAATGCGACGGCTTACGGGGTATCCTCGCGTTTACGGTTTGATCTGGTGTTGAATAATCTGACGGCCTGGGCGCATACCACGGGTCAGGTATATTTGAAGAGTGATGGCACGCCATGGCGTCCGATAGCGCATATTGCGGACATATCGCGGGCTTTTTTGGCGGTCTTGCAGGCGCCGCTGGAGCTGGTGCATAATGAGGCGTTTAATGTGGGGATCACGCAGGAGAATTTTCGGATACGGGAGCTGGCGGAGATCGTGAAGGAGACGGTACCGGGCTGCCGGGTGGAGTTTGCGGAGGGTGCGGGTCCGGACAAGCGGAATTACCGGGTGGATTGCAGCAAAATTGCGGAGCGATTGCCGGGGTATCAGCCGCAGTGGACGGCGCGCCAGGGTGCCCGGGAATTGTATGGTGCTTACAAAGATGTTGGTTTGGAGCTGGAGGAGTTTGAAGGTCCCCGCTACCGTCGGGTCGATCATATCAAGATGCTGATCAGGGA
>JAFGSO010000467.1 GCA_016934605.1 Calditrichota bacterium
TCATCGATCTGACTGAATCTGTATTGAAAAAGATTAGAGCTGAGAGTTACGTCCAGATATCCATGATCTAAAATTCGCTCATAATTCATTCCTCCGATGATTTGATTCTGAGTGTTATTAAGGATTCCGGCATTTGTTACCCGATTTTCCAGAGAACTCTGATCCCGGTCCACCCTATTGATAGCTGCTAATCCCAGAAAATAAAATTTATCACGTGGAGATACATTATATTTCAACGAAAAATTAAAATCAGTATAAACAGGTACAAAAGGTAGACCTGCTGCCTTGAAAATGAGATCAAGATAACTTTTTCGGGCGGAAAAGATAAAATTGCCCCTTTCAGTTACTGGTCCTTCAACGTTAAAACCATATTGTGTTGCGGAAATCAGAACTTTGCCCCCGGGACGGTCACTGCGACCTTCTGCGAGAGACAGTTCCAGAACCGACGACATTTTATCACCATATCTAGCCTGAAAACCACCCGTTGAGAAAGAAACATTATCTACATAATCAAGATTGACAAAACTTAAACTCCCGCTGCTGTTTCCCTGAGTTCCAAAATGATTAATATTTGGTACCTCAATATTTTCAATAATGTATAAATTTTCGGATGGACCACCGCCACGTACCAGCAGATCGTTTCGTCCCCCTGCAGTATTTATGGCAACTCCGGGAAGGGTGGAAACGGTTCTGACTACATCTTCAAAACCCCCGGGATATCGACGTATCTCTTCACGCGAGAGACCGAGGGTGCTGGGTTGAGTCCTCATTTCCTCAACGAAATAGCCGGCTGTTACAGTGATTTGCTCACCTTCTATGGCCATTTCCTGCAGTTCAATTTTGAGAATCGCTGGTTTGCCCTGTCTTACGAACACATCTGTTTCAAAAAAGGAAGCATATCCGATATAACTAAATTCAACACTGTAGGACCCCGTTGGGATATTTTCAATCATGAAATTTCCTGAAAGATCGGATGAAGTTCCCAGTGAAGTTCCAACAATCTGAATATTAACACCGATAAGAGCTTCTTTTTTTCTAGTATCAGAAACATTACCCTGAATGATTCCTGTATCACCATCTATGGAGCGACCATATCCTGCCATAATAAAAATTAAAAAAAACAGTAATGATTTTTGGAACATAACTATTTAACTCTCTTTTAATTTGATGTTAACAAAAAAATGGTATCAATACAAGGCCTATTAATATAAATATCGCTCATAACGCTTAATTCTGGCCTTCGATGAATTTTAAGTAAATTTTAATGCGTAACAATCCAAGATTTTCATATCCTGACAATCTTCAGAAAAATTTTTCTATTTAAAAGATATATATCAACATCTGCCGATGTTATATTCTTATTATTATCAAAATTTGCATTGAAATTCGATTTTTTTATATTTGGATGAGTTATGGCTCTGGAAACAGAATTCAAAACATTTTATCAGTCGCTCTTCAAATCATTGGATGAAAAGGAAGTACCGCAACTGGATCCAGTCATGGTCCAGTCCATGTCGGAAAAGGATAGCTCTGATGGTTTCGACTTAAGCTATTTTAGAATAATGATTTCCTCATGGATCGAATTTCTGAATCAGTTATTTTCTGAAGGTGCCACAGACTTATTATTGACCAATCTAAATAACAATTTAAATTTTATCAAGAGAATCGATGGAAATTCCAGGGATCTCCATGTTCGCAATATCAGGAATATCAGCGAAAAACTTTTCGATTTTATTCTCCGGGAAAAACTATTATTCACAACCAGTTTTGAAATAGAAGAAGAATACAAAGACTATGAATTGGATGCATTATTACATGACAGGACATTGAATCTTGAACATTTAGTACTATATATATTAAATCATGATTTTAAGGAAATTAATGAAACTACCTTAAAACATGCACGCGGGATCCTGAATGGTCTCCAGCAGCGGGATGAAAGTAAAATCAGGCAGAATCTTAACGAACTAAAGGCTATTCAGGAAACCGTTCTAACCATCCTGCAGATGGATCGCGATGATCAGCAAAATGCCATGGTGCGAAAACTTAGAAAAGAATTCGATCTGATAAATGTGTTTTATTTCATTATTCGTAAAATTACTGAAAATAACTCATATAAAATTAAAGATCGGGATGCTTTTGAATTTAAGACATCATATGATTATCCGTTTCTGGATGCTCTGAAGACTCTAAGCAAATATTATCAAACCAGGAAAAAGAAGTATCTCCAGAATGCTCAGCAGATTATTAGTTTTATACAAACCAAGAAACCCTTCAGGGTAGAAGATATAGAATTTCTGGGAAGACTAAATGATATAATGGATATTACCAATGAACTGAGCATGGCTGCAGACGAGGATGAATTTAAAATATTTGATGAGGATGATAAGAGCCAGATCTCAGCAAAAGCACAAGTCTGTTTTGAGTTTTTTATTAATTTATTTGTTGATCCGGGAATGACTTTACTTTATAAGAGAAAATTGTTCACTTACATCGTCGTAATCGTAAGAGCGTGGTTTAAGAGCAATTTTATACCCCGGGAAAGAGCCCGGTCCATCATGTTGGATTTTATACAACTGGATCGTCACCTGAAAAGGCAATCTCTGAAAAAGATGGGTAATTTTCGGGAAATTTCGTTTCAATTAACACCCAAAATGCTTCTGGGGGAGTTTGAAAAAGGGCTGGCGACACACCTCCTGTATGCACTGGAAGATTTTAGCGAATGGACCGAAGGGAAAGAAATCTATGAAAAGCTCAAAGTTTCCAGAAAAAGACAAGACCCAAGATTCCTGACAATTGAGAATCTTTATAAAATATCTCATGAAATTGCAGATTATACAGCCGAGGAGAATGAAGGTGTTTCAACAGCTTCAGCTACTATTAAAAAAGAAATGATAAAAAAGTATTTTAGCGATATCCTGGAGGAACATTTTTTCTTGCTCCCTCAGCTATTTCAAGTGCTATATAGTCCCTTGATTATTCACACGTGTAATCTGGTATATGATTTCGGCAAAATTACCGAAGAAGATCGCCAGGAGATATTATCCGACCTCATTAAACTCAGGGATAGTAGATATAAGGATATCAGATTCGCACTTTTGGATTATCCGCATTCACAAATTTTCTCAGAGAACTATGAAAAAGAATTTGCTTCAATCGTAACTTTATTGCACCTGTACATACCGCTAACTCACCTCTGATTCTTTAGCGATTTTACTTTCTCAAAGAATTACCCCACTATGATTCTCTCTAAGAGAAAAAAAGAGTTCAGAAAAAATATTTCCGTTTAACCCAAGTTTCCCTCGTTCCCTTTAGAAATTGCTTAGATTAGCCGTTAAATTGTAAATATATACACAA
>JAFGSO010000468.1 GCA_016934605.1 Calditrichota bacterium
ATTTAGCCAGAAGCATGCGGCCAAATTTAAATCAATAACATATCTGATTTTGTATCCTGTTATCATGGAGTTCATGAATTATTCAGGATGATAGATTTAAGAACCTGAGTATCAGAAAATTCCGGCTGACAAAAGCAGTCTCTCTAATAATTTTAAGTCATTTACACCATTGCTGTTTTTGATTCCGGCGTGTCACCGTCTGTCTTTATCAGGATGGATTCCAGTTCCTCCAGTGACTTTCCCTTGGTTTCGGGAATATATCGCCACACAAACAGGAATGCCAGCAGGGAAAATAATCCGTAAATCAGGAAGGTCCCGGAAGGACCGAGATTCGAAAGTTCCCAGGGGAAGACCAGCGTTACCGTGAAACTGACCAGCGAATTGAACAATCCTACCGCCGAGATGGCTATTCCGCGCAGACGATTGGGAAAAATTTCCGACAGGAGTGCCCACATCACCGGGCCCAGAGAAATGGCAAATGCGGCAACAAATCCAATGATAGCAAAGAGTACCAGTATTGCATTGATACGGAATGATGCCGTAAGAATAGCACTCTTATGATCGGCATGGACATCGGTGCCCAGCTTCTGGTCCAGGGAATTGCTGAACTCCAGCTGAGTGGGATAGACAACACCCTGAAATGATCTTAATTCCAGTAAAAGTTCGGCGGGAATTTCAGCTTCCAGCTGGCTGAGAGATTTTTCAGTTACCTGATAATCGGCTGAATAAAATGCTCCTGCATTCACCAGCAGAGAAATAGCCATGACTGATGTTCCTATCAGCAGTAACGGTTTCCGGCCCAGTCTGTCAATTAACCATAAAGCGACAATGGTAAAACCGAAATTAACCAGCCCGATCACGATGGCCTGCATAAAAGCGGAATCCTGTCCCCCGCCGGTCTTTTCAAAAATGGTGGGTGCATAATAGAGGATTGCATTGATTCCGGTAATCTGCTGGAAAAAGGCGATGGCAAAAGCGATGAACATGATAAAACTCATTTTCCGGGTAAACAACGCCGATAATTTTGCTTTTTCCTGCACGATGCCCAGGTGAGATTTTATCATTTCAAATGATTTACGGGCATAATCTTTACCTCCCACTTTTTCCATCACCGAAATAGCCTCCTGGTCCCTGCCATTCTGGACCAGCCACCTGGGGCTTCTGGGAACTGCGAACAGAAAACTGAAATACAGGATAGCCGGCACCGCTTCCACACCCAGCATCCAGCGCCAGTTATTGATACCGGTATCGAGAAGAAAGTAATTGGACCAGTAAGCGGCCGAGATACCAATGACAATATTCAGCTGGTTAAAGGAAACCAGCAGGCCCCGTTTTTCAGGAGGAGCAATTTCTGCGATGTAGACCGGGGCAATCAGGATGGCACCTCCCACACCGATTCCGCCAAGTATCCGGGCAACAATAAAAAACCAGTAATCCCTGGCCAGAGCCGAGGTAATGGCAGAGATGGTGAAAAGGACTGCAGTAATTATTAACACTCGTTTTCGTCCCAGAAAATCGCTCACCGGTCCGGCGATTGAGTTCCCGGCCATTGCTCCAAAGATAAGACAACTAACCGCCCAACCCAATTCCATATCACCTAATTGAAAATAATCGCGAATAAACGGAACCGCTCCGGAGATAACTGCACTGTCAAATCCCAGCAAAAAACCACCCAGTGCCACAACCAGTGAAATTAAAACCGTATATACTTTCCTCATCGCCATCTAGTCCTGCCTTTCCTCTGATCCGTTTACTATTTCAAATTCCGTCATTAATCCTGTCTCTGAACTCCCGCCGATCCAGACATGAAACCGTCCCGGCTCAACCACTTTTTTCATTTCGGGATTGTGGAAGGTGAGATCATCCGCTTCCAGGGTAAATGAAACAAGGCGACTTTCACCGGTCTTCAGATGAATTCGCTGAAATCGCTTCAATTCTCTGACCGGTCTCGTACGACTGGCAAAAAGATCCCTGACATACAGTTGCACAATCTCATCGGCGTCAAAAGTGCCGGAATTAGTGACAGTGGCCGAAACTGTAATCTTTTCATTTACCGGCATCGATTGATCCGACACTTTCAGATCACTGTATTCAAATGTTGTATAGGATAAACCAAATCCAAATGGAAAAAGTGGTTTATACCCCTCATCCAGATAATGGGAGGTATTACCTATGGAGAGCTGAAATGGTTCAACCGGTATATCTTCCATTTTCACCCAGCTCTCTTCGGTAGGTGGTTTTCCGGTGTTTTTATGAGCATAGTACATGGGTATCTGACCTGCAGTGGTGGGAAAGGTGACGGGAATTTTTCCCGAGGGGGATTCAATCCCGTACAGAATATCGGCAATTGCCGGACCGGCCATAGTTCCCGGATGCCAGGCATAAATCACCGCATCCAGCAGATCCAGAATCGGCCGGATAGTCAGCGGCCGCCCTGCCAGGATAATCCCAACCATCGGTTTGCCTGTCTCTGATAAAACCTTAACCAAATCCTCCTGCGCACCGGGAAGACTGATGTCTGCCCGGCAATGGGATTCCCCGGAAAGGATAGATTCTTCTCCCAGAAACAGAAGAATGACATCTGCCTGACCGGCCGCCTCCACAGCCTCCGCAAATCCACCGGTCTCTTTTGTCCGGCTGATCTTCAGACCGGGAGCAAACAGAACTTCAGACTTATCTTCCAGATACGATCTTAAAGCAGACAGCGGTGTTATTGAATGTTTTTTCTCTCCGTCAAATACCCAGGTTCCCAGCTGATCATGCGGTGCATCAGCAAGCGGGCCGATGACTGCCACCTTTTTCAGATCAACTGAAAGAGGCAGGAGACCATCAGCATTTTTCAACAGCACCAGGCTCTGCCGGGCCAGTTTACGGGCCAGTGCCAGGTGTTCCGGATTCAGGAGTTCCGGGTATTCAGAAGCATCTGTATAAGGATTGTCAAAAAGACCGAGCCTGAATTTCAATGACAGAATTTTCCTGACCGATTCATCGATTTGTTGCTGACTGATCAGACCTTCCTCCAGGAGGGCCGGGATGTATTCAGCATAGGAAGTACTGGCCATTTCCATATCCACACCTGCCCGGA
>JAFGSO010000469.1 GCA_016934605.1 Calditrichota bacterium
ATTTTTCTTTTCCATGAAATAATATAACATAATATTCCCTATATGTCAATACCCTTAAGTAAGCGCTTATGGGGGTATAGGGTATAGGAGCTCCTGGCATAGTACCGGCCTCTGGTCTCCGGCGAAACCATAGACGGTTTAGTCACGCCGGGTCAACCGGAGGTTGACAGGGAGTCGGAAATGCTGGCTACTGGTTTTTTTTCATCCGCAAATTTCACGGATTAACACGCCTCTCCGGCGCCGGACGGGAATTATCCCGAATAAAATGGATATCAAATGCATATAGCATAGAGAGAAGAAAAAAGAAGAAAGATCATAGAAAATTCTGTTATATGATTTATATTTTCTTGCTCTGAATTTATCATTTAAAATTTGCGATTTTATTGGAATCACGCCGATAGACAGCCTGCCCGCCAAATGGCGGGGATCAGTCAGCCGACTGATTTGGTGCTTGGGATCACGCCGGAAGGCTGATTTGGAATTTAATTCTGGCTGCTGCCAACTGTATTTTGTACTTTGTATTTTGTACTCACTTTCTTGCTATCTTGTATCTTGTTTTCTTGTCTTCTTCTTTTTACTAACTGGCAAACGACTCCATTTTCCCTTATCCGTTTTCCCTTATCCGTTTTCCCTTTTCCACTTACACTTTTCCCTAAACTCTGCACTCTGGGCTATGCTCCTTGCTCTGCGCTACTCCTTTTCAGACTTGCATTATAACACAATATTATATATTTTTATGAAATATTAATATAAAATCTACCGGAAAACATCATGAAAATTACAGTAGTATACGATTCATATTTTGGTAATACTGAACAGATTGGCCGGACGGTCGGTAATTCTCTGAAGTCCAGTGGAGAAGTAAAGTTCTTCCGTATAAAGGATGTCAACCCGGAGCAGGTAAAAAATACAGATGTACTGATCATCGGTTCTCCTACCAGGGCCTTCAGGCCAACCAAGCCTGTTACGGATTTTTTGAACAGAATCTCACCTGGCAGTCTGAAAGGCGTATCAGTGGCGGCTTTTGATACGCGAATATCCAGGGATGATGTTGATTCAAGATTCGTCAGACTTTTCATGAAACTATTCGGTTATGCTGCCGAACCGGTTGCAAAAAAACTGATCAAAAAGGGAGGTATTCAGCTTGTTCCACCTGAAGGATTTTACGTGAAAGATACCGAAGGTCCGTTGAAGGACGGAGAATCTGATCGGGCGGTTGAATGGGCAGGCCAGATTTCAGAGAAGCTTTGAGTGACCGACTGGCTTATTTTAACTGATATTAGTTGCTTGTTTTACTTAAGGTTATTTCACATTTTCATATAAATTTTAAATATCGGTGAAGTTGTACCGGGAGACAGATGTGAAACATACTCCGGATTTTTCACCATTTGCCGGTCGGTATGCAGCATCACGGCCACGGTATCCGGAAAAACTTTTTTCATTTTTAGCGTCTCTGTCTCCTGCACATCAATGTGCATGGGACAGTGCCACCGGAAGCGGTCAGGCCGCACTCGATCTGACGACTTATTTTCATCAGGTGATTGCAACGGATATCAGTCCTGAGCAGATCCGGCATGCTGTCACACATCCCAGAATTCAATATCATGTCGCACAATCGGAACGTCCGGCTATCGCGGATAGAAGTGTAGATCTCATTACAGTTGCTTCGGCACTCCACTGGTTCAGACTGAAAGAATTCTATGATACCGCAGCACAGGTATTAAAGTCGCAAGGCATACTCGCTGCATGGACCTATCATGTAGGGTATGTGGAAGAACCGTTTACTCAGCTATTCAATCGATTCTATACTGAAATTCTTTTTTCATATTTTGCACCGGGTGCCAGGATGGTGGACAGACGGTATGAAGATATTATACTTCCCGGTGAGGCGATTTCAGTTCCTGATTTTTATATGGAGGCCAACTGGAATTTGCAGCAGATGCTGGAATTCATTCAAAGCTGGAGCGGAACTCAGCTTTATATAAAAAATCGCGGGCAAAATCCGACCGATCTGATTCTGGATGGGTTAAAGGCAATCTGGGGCGATAACCAAAAAGTTCACTCTTTGCGCTGGCCCCTGTATCTTAAAATTTCCAGGTTATGACATCAGATGAAACGGCACTTTCTTGATATTAAAATACCGATCATAATTTCATTTCCCTTAAATATGAGTTATGAAAGATTTTTAAACCTGTAATGTTTTTTAATTAATAAAAATAAGGGAAATGTTCATGGCAGAGCTGAAAACAAAACGAAATGAAGGAGATGTAAAGGCTTTTCTCAATAGCATTCAGGATGAACAGAAGCGGTCGGATGGGTTTAAACTTCTCGATCTGATGCAGAAGGTGACCGGTTTTAAACCGGAAATGTGGGGAGACAGTATTGTCGGATTTGGCAGCTATCATTACAAATATGAAAGTGGACGTGAAGGTGACTGGTTCATGGTCGGGTTTTCTCCCCGCGAGCAAAACCTGAGTCTTTATGCCATGCCAAATCTGGATTCATATTCAGAATTGCTTAATGACCTCGGAAGACATAGCACCGGAAAATCCTGCATTTATATCCGGAAACTGGATGATATTAATATCGAAGTCCTGAAAAAACTGATCAGAGAATCCGTCAGGAAATTGTTTGTACAAAGCTCTTGAAGTGAATGGAGGAGAATGGGAAATGGAAAAGGGAAAACGGAAAACGGATAAGGGAGTAACCAGTTGGCACCAAGAGGAGTGCAAGAATACAAGAAAATTTGGATAAAGTACATCAAACAAAAAAAGTCAGAAAGCAAATCAACAGTTCCGGTTTAAACGCAACCTTCAGTAGCAAGCGGGATGAAATTCATCCGGAATTTCTGAAGCAGAAATCATGATACATAGTCAAAAAGACGTGAGCCAGAAACCAGCATTCCCGACTCCCTGTCAACCTCCGGTTGACTCGTCGGGACTAAACCCTCCCTGGTTTGGCCAGCAGCCAGCGACCAGTTGCAAGTA
>JAFGSO010000470.1 GCA_016934605.1 Calditrichota bacterium
CTGGTGGTAAAATATTACAGACTCTCAGTGGTTGAACAAAACTCATTTATTCACAGCAATTTAAAATTTCAAATATTTTTGGTTAGAATTTTAGTGGGGAAAAGGGTAATGGGTTAATGGACTACGGGAAAAAGGCTAAAGCTTCTGAATTCTGCTTTCTATAGATTTCCTGTGGTAGATTGATTGCTGGTTGCTCTTAGCTGCTTTCTTTGACGTTCCCTATGCCTTCCACCATCCCTGAATCTTAATTCTTTGATCTTATTTCTTCATAGCTGCTTTCTAATACAGTATTCCGCTAATTGTAAACTCCCCTTTATCCCTGCTTACTCCTCCAAATAAAGCGGTAAAAGTAATGCAAAGAATATAACTACAATTGCCATTCCGAAGAAAATATACCCGACTGTTTCTGCATGGGCCAGCAAGTTGATCTTGTTCAGCATGTAGTTCCAGTCATGCTTTCCATTTCCCAGAAGCTGCAATCTCTGGACCTGTGCATCGGCTGCATATACACTGATATTTATAAAATTTTGTCCCAGCCAGAATATGAAAATCTGAACACCGGTCCGGTAGCCATTGAGTAAAAAATAAAAAGCAATAATAAGCGGGAATATAATCTGCATCAGAGTACCGCCGGCTGCATATATGAAAGTTCCAAAAAAGCTAAAAAAGAAGTGACCGGCTTCATGTATAATCAGATTCGCGTTATCGATCAGACAATAGTCGCCGCGGGTGAAAATAAAATATATGGCAAAGGGAAACAGAATAACCGATGTAATCCATTTTTTGAAAGGTCTGGTACCGACGAAACTTATGTATAGATCATTCATGTATAGTTACCCGCTATTTTTTAATACAGTATCGGTAAAATTATCAGAAAATATAGGTAGTAAAGAACTGTTATAAACTGATCATATTTTCAAAAAGGCAATGAGGATTTTGTTATCTGTATCAAAGAGATAAGATTTTCTGTAGCTTATACTGTTTTCAGTCATGAGAACAGAAAAAGACCATCAAAAGTTGTGGCTCAGGAAAGGCGGCATTGTATTCTTTTCCTTTTTTTTCGTTCTATTAGCCGGTTGCAGCCGAAGCGTGACCGGATCGCAGGAAGAATTTAAGGTTAGTGCAACCATGGTCGTTACAATTATAGATCAGGCGGGAAATCCTGTTGAAACACCAGTCTCTTTTCGAGTACAGGATGAAATTTCTTACGCATCGGCCACCATCGAGGAAAGCGAATTTTATATTATCTCGTCCGATTCCTACGGAACGGTTTCCTTCTCCCGTGAAAAAGTCCTTACCGAAGGAGAATCTTTCAGTATAGTGGCTGATGTTTCCTCTGAAAATTTTGTTAGTATCAATTACTGGACGGCTTATTTTAAGGCGGAAGATGCACCTGCCAGGCAGGTTGATGTCCGGATGATTGTAGTTCCCAGATAAATTTTACCTAAAAAAGTAGTGTCTTATTGCAGTAATAATCCTCCGGTATCAGTCTGATGCCGGTCTTCAAATTCCTTTGAAATTAAATAAAGATTTTCTTTTCCGGTTACCAGATCCTCCAGGTCTTCGATACTCACCGGTTTACTGAAAAGATATCCCTGATATTTATAGCATTGCTGAGTATATAAAACGTAGAGATGTTCCAGGTTTTCAACACCTTCAGCGATGATATCCTTATTCATGTTCTTTCCCAGAATGATGATAGATTCCACCAGTTTTTTGTGAATATTGCTCATGTTGATGTTCTTGATGAAAGAACGGTCAATTTTAATAATTGAAACAGGGAATCTCTGGAGGTATTTCAATGAAGCAAAACCGACTCCGAAATCATCGATCGCAATTTTTAGTCCGAGTTTTTCAATTTCATTAATATTCTGGATTACCTGCATTCCCTCATCCAGAAAACTGGTTTCAGTAAGTTCAAGATGAAGATCTGTCGGATCTATATTGGTCTCTTTAATCACGGTTTCTAATTTCCTGACAATATCGGGGGTTTGCATCTGCTTGGCTGAAAAGTTGATTGAAATATGTAGTTGTTTCTGAATCCGTTGTGTCATTGCTTTGAAATCCTTAAGCGCTTTTGTCAGCACCCAGTCACCCAGCGGACAGATGAGATCGGTTTCTTCGGCAATCGGGATGAATATATCCGGAGAAACATCTCCCAGATCCGGATTTTTCCAACGAAGTAGAGCTTCACAGCCGATGATCCGATAGTCTCCCCCGTTTCCTTTTTCCACGATTGGCTGATACAGAATTTTGAATTGCTGCTCAAAACTGTTCTTATGGATAATAAAGCGGAGATTATTTTCCATTTCCATCCGCTTTTGATATTTTTCGGTGAGATCTTCGGAAAAAAACTGGAAATCATTGCGATGGATTTTCTTGGCATTTTTAAGAGCACTGGTTGCCTTTTTAATCAATGTTTCCCGGTCTTTCCCGTCCTTCGGAGTTAATACAATTCCAATCGTGAGGGTAAGAAAATTTATTTTTTCGTCTTTAAAGTGGAAAGGCTGAGTCACTTCCTGAATTACCTTTTCGGCAATACGGCTGGCATCATATTCCTGCTTGAGATTTTTGAGTATTATGGCAAATTCATCACCACCAATTCGAAAAATGAGATCTGATTTACGCAGCGCTCTATGAATCCGGTTCGAGATCTCTTTCAGGCAATCGTCTGCTGTCCGGTGCCCAAAAGAATCATTGACCATTTTAAAATTATCAATATCACAGATCAGGATAGCGTTTACATCAGTATCCCGGTCGGATTCGATAATCAATTGATCCAGGCTCTCAAGAAATGCTTCTCTGTTCTTCAATCCGGTTAATTTATCGTGGTAAACCAGATATTTCAGTTCTTTCTGGGCCTGAATTACCGATGTCAGACTGTTTCCAAAAAGGCACAAACCCGTTATCTGTTCTCCGTTGTTGGAAGAAAATAAAGGTTGAAAAATCCGTTTGTAATAGAGAGTCTGATTTCGTGCCGGGAAATAGAGTTTTTCGGTGAATTGGATTATTTTCCTGGTTTCAATCGCTTCTCCAAAATGCTGTCTTCGTTTTTCAAGGGACTCTTTCTGGATTCCCATCAGAGAACATAAATATAAATCGTCCTCACCAATGATTTTATCTGAAATTTCCGGATCGGAGAGATACCTTTCGTTTACAAAGACATATTTACCATCCGTATCATAGATAGCAACTTCAATAGGCATATTGCTGTATATGTCAAACGGATCCTGGAAAACCAGTTCTTTCAGACGGGGAAGATTTGTTCTGAGTTTTTTTATTTTGTCAAAAAAATTACTATGATTTTTCTGCATTTTTTCCAATTCGAAAAGCGGTTAATAGGTCGTAACACCATTTCTGAGAACAGCGTCATTTTTATAATCGGCATCTTTTAAGATACTTTATGCCGGAAATCATGATTTTGACCATCTCACATCCGCTCATCAATTATGTTTATGTTTTCAGGGTGTTTTAACAGTTTTAAGAACGGTTTTCTGATGAAATCGGAATAATTATGAAAATATTCTGTGATTCTGTTACGGTATCTCCCGGACGGATTTATATAGATATTGAATTGGGAATTGGATTCTTCTATATTAAATGGAATAGTAATTGCGCTTGAAAAAAGATTAAAAGCCGAGGTTTTAATGATGACGATCAAGGAACTTCTCACATATAAAGATTCCAAAATTCATCATACCACACGGGATACCAGATTAGCAACGGCCATCGATTCCCTGAATTATTATAATATCGGGGCACTTCTGGTAATGGACGGGAAAAAATTGCGGGGAATTGTAACCGAGCGGGATATTCTCCATGCTCTCTCTCGCTATCAGCAGAAATTTTTTGATCTGAAAGTAGCCGATATCATGACTACGGATGTCATTCACTGCCAGGCCGATGACAGTATCCAGAAAGTGCTGACCATCATGAATGTTCGCAGAATACGCCACCTTCCGGTAATGGAGAGTGATATTCTCCTCGGTATCGTCTCCATCAAGGATTTAATTAATGCAATGTTGCA
>JAFGSO010000073.1 GCA_016934605.1 Calditrichota bacterium
ATCATTGTGCTGGGTATCATGGGCTTCCGGTTTCTTCCTATAGATTTACTTCCACCCATAGAGTATCCCATGCTCAGCATCTCTACAATCTATCCAAATGTGGGTCCGGAGGAAATTGAAACCATCATCACAGATCGGGTTGAGAATGCAGTTGCCAGTGTCCCTAATATAGAAGAAGCGAGATCCTCCTCCAGTGAAGGAAGGAGCCGGGTTACCCTGGAATTTACCCAGGGAACGAATATTGATGAGGCCGCCAACGATGTAAGAGCGGCTCTTGACCGAATCCGTGATGATTTTCCCCCGGAAGTTGAACCGCCCAGACTGTGGAAATTTGATCCGGACAATTTTCCGGTGGTGATTCTGGGTGCTTACTCCAATCGCAATATGGAGGAACTGACGCGCCTTCTGGAGCGGGAAATCTCCCAGCAGTTTGAACAACTTCCCGGTGTGGGTTCAGTAGATGTGTGGGGAGGTATTTACCGGGAAATCCAGGTTCAGCTGAAAAGGGATCGTCTGGCATCCAGTCAGCTTTCTGCAGCAGATGTCAGAGAGGCTCTGCAGAGAGAAAATGTGACGCTACCCGGTGGAGATATGCGTGAAGGTATCAGCGATATGTATGTTCGTACACGGGGAGAGTTTCAGTCTCTGGAGCAGATCGCTAATACCATCATCACCATGGTGGATGATAAACCTATCCGGGTAAAAGATGTGGCTGAAGTTGTGGACGGATATGAAGACATTCACCGGATAGTCCAGATCGATGGGCAGCCCATGATCCGCCTTGGCATCCGGAAGCAATCCGGCGCCAATACCGTGGCTGTTGCACGGGAAGCCAGGAAGGTAATGGCCAGGATTAACCAGGAGCGGGATGATCTGAAACTGCTGATGGTAATTGACCAGAGTGATTTTATTCAGAATTCCATAAACAATGTCCAGAATTCAGCACTGTGGGGCGGCCTGCTGGCAATTTTCATTCTGTATTTATTCCTTCGAAACGGCTCAACCACCTTTATTATTGCTTTATCCATTCCCATTTCCATTATCGCGACCTTCGGATTGCTTTTTTTCAATGATCTGACTCTGAACCAGATGAGTTTTGGCGGATTGGCACTGGGTATCGGCCTTATTGTTGACAATGCGATTGTTGTCTTGGAAAATATTGTTCGATTACGGGAGAACAGGCATAACCTGAAAGACAGTTCTCTGACCGGAACCAAACAGGTTGCCGGCGCAATCATAGCTTCTACAATCACAACCATGGTTATTTTTTTGCCGGTGGTGTTCATGAATACCATTTCCGGAATGCTGTTCAAGGAACTTGCTCTGGTAGTCGTATTCGCGCTGCTCTGTTCACTGCTGGTTGCATTAACACTGGTTCCCATGCTCAGCAGCCGTTTTCTCACGGTTAAGGAAGGTGAAAAGACCACAGATAACCGGCAGTCCCGTATTGGGAGATGGTTTTTGCGATTGGAATCCGCCTATTCCTGGTTGCTTGAAGGTGCTATGCGGCATAGAAAAAGAGTAGTTGGTGTTACCATTGTACTGCTGATAGCAGCGGTCCTGCTCTGGCCACTTATTCCGGTGGAACTTGCTCCACAGACAGAGGCGGATGAAATTGATGTGGATCTGGAAATGGCTCAGGGCACAAATATTGCCGTGGTGAATAAATACCTGCATGAATTAGAACGTCTGGTTAAAGAAGTCACTCCCCCCGAAGAGCTCAAGCATATGACCATCGAAATCCGCCCGGGAGATGCGGAAGTGGAACTGGCTCTGAAGAGTGCCGACGAGAGAAATGTTGGCAGTTTTGAACTGGCAGACCGTATACGTCGCCACGTGGAGGGGAGGATTCCTGGAGCAAAGATCCGCGTAAATGCTCAATCCGGACTCTGGATGTTACGGCGTCTGTTCGGTTCCGGCGGTGCTGAGGCGATTCAGGTGGAATTACGCGGATACGATCTGGCACTGGCGGACAAACTTGCCCAGGATATACAGAAGATCATGGAAAGAGTTCCGGAAGTCGCAGATGTGAGGATCAGCCGCCGGGAAGGCCGTCCCGAACATAATTTAATTATCGATCGCGAAAAGATTGCCGACCTGGGATTATCTGTCAGCCAGGTTGCCCAGATAATTCAGACAAATGTGGGGGGAAGCCGCGCCGGCGTATTCCGGGAAGGCGGCGAAGAATTTAACATCACGGTTCGCCTGCAACCGGAGGATCGACTGAGTACGCTTGACCTGAGCAACGTTTCGGTGCGTACCGGATCGGGGAGCATTATACCGGTTTCCTCGGTGGTTCATACTCAGCGACGGCGTAGCCCGACGGACATCGACCGGGTTGACGGACAACGGGTTACCTATATTACCGCCAATCTGCAGAGCGGTGCGGCACTCGGTGATATTGTCGAAAAGCTTCAACGGGAACTGAGAGATTATGCACTCCCGACAGGTTTTTCATTGATGTTCGGCGGTGAATATGAAGAACAACAGAAAGCACAGAGCGATTTTCTACTTTCTATAATTATGGCACTGATCCTGATATACATGGTAATGGCGGCGCAGTTCGAACGTTTCCTGGATCCACTTATTGTGATGGTATCGGTTCCTCTGGCCATAATCGGCGTGGTGCCAACTCTTCTGATTACAGGAACATCGCTCAACATTCAGAGCCTGATGGGAATAGTGATGCTTATCGGTATTGTGGTAAACAATGCCATTGTACTGGTGGACTATATTAATCTGATGCGTCGTGAGCAAGGCCTGGATATTCGTGAGGCAGTCCTTCAATCAGGCCGGTTGAGGCTGCGGCCCATTCTGATGACGGCTTCGACTACCGTTTTGGGGATGCTGCCACTTTCATTCGGAACCGGTGCGGGCGGGGAAATTCAGGCCTCACTGGCCAGGGCAGTGATTGGAGGGCTTACCGTATCCACCCTGATTACCCTGGTGCTGATTCCGGTGGTATACAGCGGTGTACACGATCTGCTGGTGAAGGTGAAGAGCAGGAAAATAGCAGAGAGCAGAGAGCAGAGCGCATGGTAAGGATTCAGGAATCAGGATTCAGGCGGGAATTAAACGAATTACACGAAGGTTTCTAACAGATCATGCGTAGAACATGATTTATAGCACCACATCTTGAAATATTGTATTTTTGTAGTCTTTTCATTTTTATATCCTTATACCCTTATACCCTTATACCCTTATACCCTTATACCCTTATACCCCTATACCCTTATACCCCTATACCTATATTTCATCAGAATCACTTTGTTGCCTAAACCGGAAGTTATTCCCGCAAGTCACGGACTCTGCTGGTTCTGTATCCATCTCTCGGTGAAGAAGGCACCCCATAAAAAATTCAATATAGCATGACGAAGATTTTTTCCCTGCAGAGCATCGGTTAGTAATTCATCAATGATCCGGGAGGGAATGAGTCGGGCCATATTTCCATTGGTGGAAAGCAGGGTATCGCGGACCATGCCGTTAAACCGGGGTGATGTCAGCCATTTGACCAGAGGCGGTACAAATCCGCTTTTTTTCCGGTAAATGAAATCCCGGGGCATGTATTCTTCCAGTAATCTTTTCAGAGGCCATTTAACAATCCCGTTATATGTCTTCAGATCCCAGGGAATTTTCCCCTGTTCAATCAGAACATCACGCCAGATATAAGGATAGATCACTCTGAGGCCAAGATTTTCACCCACTGAATAGGCCTTGGCCGCCCAGCGACGACTGTTGACGTGTATCAGTTGCCGGATGGTAACCTGTGCCTGATAGCTGAGATTTTTTCCTTCTGGATTGTAGGCTGAAAATCCATCCTCCAGGATATCATTCAATCTGGAATCCCAGGACCTGTAGGTATTCAGTCCCAGAAAATTAACCGGTGTCAGCACCAGAAAATAATTGATGGGACTCCGTTCATGAACATCTGTCAGGGCAAGTATTTTTGACAGCAGCTGGTTCTGTGATTCCCACTTCCAGCTGGTAGAATTCCTGAAAATAGCCGAAACAACAGTTTTTAAGGCCCCCGGAAATATATTTTTGATTCGGAATTTTTGCTCGCTGGTCAAATCCGGAAATCCGAAACAGTCATCGCCGCCATTCCCCTCAATCAGAATTTCAGCATTTCGCACATTTTCTTTGATAAATTTGAGAACATAGACAATCGGCATACTGGAAAAATCCGAAAACGGATGACCGGTGAGACGGACGGTATCCTCCAGGATCTGCAGTGCATTTTCCTCCCTCATTTTTCCTACTAGAAAACGGGCATCGATTTTTTCTGCCAGTTCTCTGGCAAATGGAAACTCGGGATCGCTATCACCGAAGGTACAATGAATTCCCTGGATAGAGCCTCTGTAGTTTTCATTTAAATAGAGAGCATACAGACTGGAATCTATCCCGCCACTGAGCAGAATGGCGGATTGCCGTTGACTAAAAAAATCTGCTGATTTTCTGAGGACTTTTTTTGCTGGTTGTAGGTATTCATCACGTCTTGTCTCATCAAATTTTTCCGAATCGCTTGGGAATTCGAACTGAAAATATGGTTTGATTCTGCATGATGAATCTTTAAAAGTGTAGTGCAGATATTTGCCCGGTGGAACGGCAAAGAAATCTTCACTGATAGTAAGCGGTTCCGGTACGGCACCGTATTTCAAGATGGCAAATAAGGCCAGATCATTCACCTTGAAAGGTAAAATTTGAAAAAGGAAACGTATGTCGGAAGAAAAAAGAATACCAGAGTCCGTTTGATAATAATAAATCCTGCCATTTCCGGCACGGTTCGATGTCAGATGAAGAATTACATCGTCACGATTCTTTTCAACAATTATTAACCGAAAATCATTTACAATCTTTTTCAGGCATTCCTGTTTTTCAGTTCGATACAATTCGGCAAATTCGTTACCTGATTGAATTTGAGTATAATTTCCATCAGAATCCCGTGTAATCAGCAAATCCTGACTCAGAACAGTTAAATTTTCGGAAGA
Source organism: Calditrichota bacterium (assembly GCA_016934605.1). Taxonomy (GTDB): domain Bacteria; phylum Calditrichota; class Calditrichia; order RBG-13-44-9; family RBG-13-44-9; genus RQOF01. The sequence goes on from JAFGSO010000073.1 coordinate 4,989, forward strand.
ATAGCTGGTGGTTTGTTTTGCAGGAAAGTTATCATCATAAAACAGGAACCCGTGATTATAGCATTGGAGCAAATTGAAGGAATTACTTAAAATGTCCTTCAACCTGTTACTGATTTTTTCTTCCTCGCTTTTATAGATATAGCCACCAATCATTAAGATTCCCCACTTTTATCCATTTCTTTGAGCCATTTTCTGTGTCCTCAGTATACTCTGTGGCTATTCAATAGCCACAGAGTCACGGAGAGCACAGAGAGAAATATCGTTGCATTTAATATTCATGTTAAAGTTTGTAAATTAATCATGTTAATAAATTGTAAAAAACATACTGAATTTTTAAGAAGTATCATTGATCGTTTCAACAAAATACTTACCCCAAAATTTATAAAGGGGAAATCCGTTTTCCCGGCAATGAAGAGCCTTTGTGAAAATTTGAAAACAATAAAAAATGGTTTAGGCCAACTTGTTTGGAAATTCAAAAAAATCAATAGGAAATGGACACCCGCATGTCCGGTATCAGACCAGTCCGGCGCCAGACGGGCTTTCGCGAGAATGACAGTTGATTGGGAGATTTCACACAATCTCTGAATTGCCGGGCTAAATTCAAAGGCTATATCTGTAAAGAAATTCAGTGACGTCAAAAACATTTTACCCAAAACCTTATTTTGGACAAGAATGATTTTTTACCGAAAATAAATCACTCTCGATACCATCCCTGAATATCCAGATTGGTCAGTCCGGCCTGTTCAGCCCAGATTATAGCTTGCCGGTATTCCTCGCGGGATATGGGTTTGGAGATTTCCGGGAAATCAAATGCCTTATACATCGGCCGATACTGGGACATTATATTGACATAGGTGTCTTTGGGAAGATTCTCCGCAATCCATTTCATCACTTCTTTTGTTCCGCCGATATTGTTCGGCATTACCAGATGGCGTATCATCAATCCCCGACGTATCAGGCCATCTTTGGCCGGTTGAGCTTTTCCGACCTGACGGTGCATTTCCAGCAATGCCGCTTTGGTTAACTCCGGATATGTTTCTGCCTCAGAAGAATATTTTGCGGCTATTTTGCCGTCAGAATATTTGAAATCGGGCAAATAAATATCCACAATACCATCGAGGATTTCCAATATTTCGGGACGTTCCCAGCCGCAGGTATTATAGACCACCGGTAAACGTAGTCCCTTACCCGCTGCGATATCCAGTGCCAGCACGATATGTGCCGAATAATGGGTGGGAGTAACCACGTTAATATTATGACAACCTCTTTTCTGGAGCTGAAGCATCATATCTGCCAGGTCCGAAATGTTATTCACGCTTCCCTCACTGCCCTGACTGATTTCCCAATTGATGCAAAAGACGCACCTCAAACCACAGTTAGAGAAAAAAATTGTTCCGGATCCACCCTTGCCAACCAGAGAACGTTCCTCCCCGAAATGCGGATGAAAGGAAGCGATCTCCAGATTTGAAGACGCATGGCAGAATCCTTCTTCTCCTTCAATCCGGTTCACACCGCATTCCCGCGGACATAATCTACAGCTTTTCATGATATCCCAGAGTATCTTACCCCGTTTCCTCAGTTCACCTTCTTTATGAAGATTGAGAAATGACGGAACGAACTGTTCTGCATCCGGTGACACCGGTTCTTTTCCAAATTCGTTTTCAGGTTTATTTTTGAAGTTAATGTTCCAGAGCGGAGTAAATCCTGAAGCACAAAAGACACATAATGATTTTATAAATTGTCTTCGGGAGCTTATTTTAAATTGAATTTTCATGAAATATCCTCTTTATTATATAGTTGATAATGAAAAAAGCAGAGGCTAAAGAACGATTCCGTGTGCTTAATGAACAAACCATTTTATCGGCAATCTTACCTGGTTCCAGCTCGAGCATGAAAACCCAAAAGCTTATCCAGACTACCAATTGGTTGACGGATATTCATCATGATGGAAAGAAATTCAGGAACCAGTAATTAATAAGAAACAGAGTATTTAATATTTTACCATCTTCGGCCTTGATCACACGTTCTTGACCCGGTTCTATCTCATTAACATCATTTTTTTTGTCTCGGTATATTCCCCCACCTTGAGCCGGTACAGATACATACCGCTGGCAAGATTTGAGGCATCGAGTGTCACAGAATGGGCACCGGAAGGTAGCGCAGCCGAAAGCAGTGTGACTACTTATTCTCCGGCAGTATTGTAAATCCTCAGGGTAACAAATCCGGAATTCGGAATCCGGAATTCTATTTTCGTGTTTGCATTAAACGGATTGGGATAGTTTTGCATGAGATGGAAGGTTTTTCCGTGACCGGAGGGTTCATCATTAAGTATATTTACCGGTGGGACATGTACGAATATCATATAACTGACCATCTGCATGGGCAACGTGGGATGGTTCCATGGAATGGCGACATTTTCAGGGGTATTGGCCCAATTATCATGAACGATGGCAAATTGTAGTGTATCGATAATATACCCTACTCCGGTAACGGAATGCCCGATGCTGTTTTCGCCGGTTTCCAGATTCCATTCTTCCCATGGTGCTTCCGGATTAAAAGCTGAGGTAGGTTCCACCGGACCCCAGCGGTAGATGAAGATTGTATCGGCAGGTGGACCGGGATCAATGAGCGTATCGCCTGTGGGAATGATATTCCAGTGCAAAAAATCGAGCTTGACAGGGTTTCCGTCATTAATTTCACGTTCGAATTCGGGAAACATATCCACCGGAAACTCCTGGATGTCCCAGGAATATGCGGTTTTTCCAGGCGGGACAGTCCAGGGAAATCCCAAAGGATTGCTGGAATTAAATGCTACATAGTCAATAATCCCCTGCCATTGATCGATGGCGTAGGTTCCCATTGCCGCTGGTAAGCCATTATCATTCATTCGGGAGGGGCTGCCCTGATTATTGGTATCCATAAACCAGCCGATGTATTCCACCGCCACCCCCGGAACCAGGCCACCCAGCATACCCTGGGCATTGGGATGGGATTGGATGAGTTCCCAGTAGGCGACAATGTTTAGAAAGGCAAAGGGTGCGCAATAATTGCTGTCGATGGTGGATGGTAAAGTCTTTTGGGGCGGCTGAGAATAATCAGGAACGTTCTTGATCATAGTCAACTGACCATAGGACGAAAAAACCAGGAGGGTGATTATTAATAATCCTAAAGCCTTCATGAGATTTCCCCTTTTATGTTGATGAATGTTTTATACATCGTTGGTAATGGGGGAAACACAGATGAGGAGGTCGTAAAAATCTTAAATGCCCGTAGAAGCCACAGATCAAGTGTTCCGTTCCCTCATACCGGGCAGTATTCCATATTGCACAATATAATTTACATAATTTTAGGGATTTGTCAAGAAGCGAGGGACTGTGTATTAAAAAAAATAGATTACATGAACTTTTATTGTTATAACTCAAAGTTACATTATTAAACTGAAAGTATGATAAGTCAGTTTATCTTATAAGCATCATCTTTCTGGTTTGAGTGTAGTTACCTACTTGCAGCTTGTAAAAATATATGCCGCTGGCCAGACCTGAAGCATCAACCGTAACAGAGTGGGCACCGGAAGGAATAGAAGACGAAAGCAGGGTAGCTACTTCTTCTCCGGCAGTATTGTAAATTTTAAGAGTAACAAATGCAGGTTCCGGAATTCGAAATTCGAGTTTCGTACTGGCGTTAAAGGGATTGGGATAGTTCTGATGTAACCGGATTTTTGCAGGTAACTGTTGTTCATTTTCAGCAATGGTGGTAATCAGATTGGCATAAATATTCTGAAGTTTGGCCAGAGCATAATCAGCACAGGCGGCTTCATGTGCCAGCATTGATGGAATGTTAAGAGAATCGGAACGCCAGACCGGCAGGATACTGTCGGTTGCTGTAAAAATGGAGTCCTCTGCGGGAAAGGAATTTTTCCAGATTCCGCTACCCAATCCATCAAGCAATTTGTAAGTATCTATATAGTTCTCATAAGCAGGCTGGTCGAATAATTGTGCCCGGATCAGTTTGGCATAGTCGCACAGGGGGGCGGTTGATGTCCCGTTTGCCGCAGCCGGAGTTGCTCCAACCGGCCAGTATGGTACGGCAATGGAACCTGCCGGTTGACCCAAGATGGCCCACAAAGTGCTCAGTTTGGCAGACTCACCCGGCAGAACCCCATGGATAACCGCTGTTGAGACAGTGGTATTGCGGCAGATGCTGACTTCGGTATAAATATATC